>NZ_JBNHHB010000090.1:0-19910 GCF_059091905.1 Arthrobacter sp. Dra40 | reverse complement strand
TGCACGCCTTAGCGTTACCGAGTCCAATACAGCCTTCAATTACGCTGGCGCGGCTTCGCCACGCGCCCACATCTCCTGTATCTATTCACCCTTCTGCGTACACAGGAGTGGCCGTCAGGCCAATGCCCTGGCCACGTCACGAGACCAGGCCGGAACTGCTTGCCGCGGGTTTTATCTCCGAGCCGGCGGGCCTGTCGTATCTGACGTCGGCAGGCGCACGGGAGGCCGGGGCCCAGGGGTGAGTCCGGCGTTTAATCCTTGGTCCCAACTTTGGTCTGTGATCCGTTGCCCCGTCCGCTGACAGCGATTCGTCTCTGCCGCGCTTGGGGCACCTTCACCGGGCCTTTTTGCGGGCGGGGTTTACGCCAATCCCAGGAGCCCTGAAATCCGCTCCTTTGCCGACCCTGGGATTTGTCGGGGGAATGGTGCGCTGAAGGACCCTCTAACGGGACGTTTTGAGTCGCCTGTACGGGGCACTCCTTACAGGACTCTTTGACGCAACATGCCAGCCCCCATCCCTTTTTTCGCCGGATAAGCCCAGTCTGAAAGTCGAACTCAGCAATGACGATCCTCCAACGAGCAGCGGCCCATACCTCGCGGAGAAAGGGGCAACGGAAATTGGTTCGCTTATTCATGGAACCAATCCGGGTGACCGGACACTATGGAGTATGGGTGGAGAGTCAGAGGTCTCGGATGAGGTGTTGTGGAAGCGGGTCGTCAACGGTGACGGTGAGGCTTTTGGCGAGATCTTCGATCGCCACAGGGACCGGGTTCTGCACCATGCCCTGAGAGTGGTGCGTTCCCCTCATACGGCTGAAGACGTGACGGCGATTGTTTTCTACGAGGCCTGGCGGCGCCGGCCGTATGTGCGCATGGTCGACGAATCGATCGTGGCATGGCTGTTGGTAACCACGAATAACACGCTCCGCAACCATGCTCGCCAGCAACGCCGCTACCGCCATTTCCTCCGCCAATTGCCACCGCCGACGGCTGCTGCAGACATCGCTGACGACATCGCGGATGCTGACCAGCACGGCTATGAAACCGCCTTGCTGCAGAAGGCTTTCGCCCAACTCAATCCTCTGGACCGTGACGTCCTGACACTCTGTGTGGTCGAAGAAATGAGCGTCCGGGAAGCCGGCATGGCACTCGGCATTGCCGAAGGCGAAATCGAGGCTGCACCGAGCCAAAGCCAGGCTCGGCACCCTGTACAACGAAGTTTCCGGAGAGCACGAGCCTGAGGACCAGACCGTGCCAGGAAGGAGCACATCATGAGTCCCCACCAGTTCCAAACCGACAGAAGCGAGGCACTGCGCCGCCAACTGGTTGAACTGCCGACGCTGCCGGGAGCCGAAGACCCCGTCCGGTTCGGGCGTGTAAAGGCAACGGCTGAACTACTCGAACGACGGACTGAAGTCACCTCGGCAGAAGAGCCGCCAGAAGAACAGACGGCACCGCCCCGCCGCCCCGGCAGGACTCGCCGGATGCTCCTCGCCGTGGCCGCCACCTGCATTGGTACGCTCGTCGTCGGACAAACCAGCATGTCGCTGCAAAGCGCGCACGCAGCCGACATCTTGCGGGCGGTTGCCGAGCAATCCGAGTCCTTCATCGACCCAATGCCCGGCCCGGGACAGTACCTCCTCGTCCACACGCAAGCCAACAACATTAGCGGCGAACGGGACGACTCCGGGAACGACGTGTACCAAAGATTCACGCAAATTATCGATGTCTACGTTCCCGCTGACCCGGACGAGGAATGGGTGCTCGACCGTGAAATGCCCCCTTCTGGCTCGTTACCCGGCTGGGAAGAACTGATCCGTGCTCAGGACGGCGAATTCTACGACGGAATGCTGGGCATCGCGCCATGGACCTTAGAAGGAGTGGCTGCCCTACCACGCGACGGAGAAGCCCTCTTTAAGGGTTTCGACGCTGATTATCGTGGAGGGTCGACCTCGCGCGACGAGGACAACTTCGGGCGCATCATTGCACTGCTCAAAAGCGGACTCGTCCCCGCGGACCTCCGTGCCAGCCTCTATGAGGCCCTGGCAATGATTCCTGGCGTGACCGCAACAGAGCAGGCCAACCTGAACGGCAAAGTCGGAATCGCCATCGGGCGCACGGAACCGCTCCGCGCCGGCCAGCGGGAGGAAATCATTATCGATCCGAACACCGGGCTGGTCATCGGCGAACGGACGGTCATGACGTACGCTGCCTACGGATTCGGTACCAACGAAGTCACCGGACACACAGCCATCGACTACGAAATCGTCGAATCCGCACCCGACGAATAAGCCATGCAGCTCAGATCCGCCACGACTAAGTTCCCCAGTCACAGGCAGCAGCCTAAGAAGTCACCTGCAGGTAAAGCTCTTTCGATAACACCTATAGCAACCGGCAGTCTTGCGTCAGCTGAGGATCCCCTTGTGGGCTGCGAGGTGACAAATAGCGCTGCGAGTCACAAACCAATCACAGGCATGCATAAGTTGCCGCCCGGCTTTGTCGCGGTGAAGGACCGGTTTATGGGTCGAAGCAACGGAAACTCAGCTTGTGAAAGCACGCACTCCGAGCCGTGCCCATTTAGGATATATTCGTTCGGTTTCCTGAGCCTCTCTCGGAATGCGTCCGGTGATCAAGAACAAGTGCGGTCACGAGCACGATGATCGTTATCACGGCGGTGATAGCCATAATTAAAACCGCAACATTTGGCGGCTGGGTGAATGCCAGAACTGCCATACCAACGATGAAGACCGCATCGACCACGAGCACCCCGAGCAGCAGCTTCCTCAGCTGAGCCGCCCTTCTATCGAGGTTCGCCTCTGAATGAGTACGCCGCTGCCCAATCAACCGCGCCAAGACCATTACCGGTCCCAGCGTTAACATGCCCACGAACGGCATGGTTCTGGTTAGAGAGCCGATCAGATCCGGTAGCGCGAATGCGAGAACACCCATCCCTAGCACGATGACGGTGGCGGGCAGGATAATGGCGGCTCGCACTTTTAGGCTCGGATTCATCACGCCCCCTTATCCCTGTAAGAGGGCACGCTACCGGCAAGTTGCACGTCTGCACAGGCATGTCAGCTCTAGCTTGGCCGGAATGACGCGGGGGACCCTAAGACAACACCGGGCTTATGGGACGCTCGATGGGGCGCAGCCGGAAGTGCCCCAAGGTCGATCCAACCTCGCTTCGTTACCGTGAACCATGAGCAATCTGAATCCAATGCCCTTACCGCCGGTATGAACGGGTGCCTGGTGTGAAGGAATGGGTACATCCGACGGTGAGGCGCGGCACGATCTGGTGGACCCTGCAAGTTGTCGTCCTTGCAGGTTTGGCTTTGGTTCTCCTCTATCTGGCGCTGGCAGACGGAAAAGCTGGTCTTCTGCTGTACGGGATCGCTTTGGGGGTTTTAGCCGTGTTTTTCGGGTTCTTTGCCAGGCGAGAGATCCAGAAGCTCCGTCATGAGTATCGGTATGAAGACAATGAAGATGGTTCCAGCCGATAGGCACAGGAAGTAAGTGCTTCGAGAGCAGTTCTATGGCCATCGTGAGGAAGCCGGTTATAAGGCGCGCTGACGGATCCTCAAACGGGACAGTGATGAGCCCTGATGGACATGGATCCCATCGCCCACTTGTCGCGGTGGGGGACCGGCTTATGGGACCTGAGATGGGGACACAGCCGGGAGTGCCCCAAGGTAGATTCAGGGTCGCTTCCTTATCGTGATCTATGAGCAATCTGATTTAAGGCCCTACCATCAGTTTGAACGGTGCCTGGTGTTAAGGAATGGGTGCATCCAACGGTGAGACGCGACACGGTTCTGGCGCGGGCAGATGGAAAAGCCGATCCTCTGTTGTACGGGATCGCGAGTTCCTGGGCGTGTTCTCCTGCCGGAGAATCACTGGCGCTGGTTAATCCCTGCAAGTATTGCTCGGCAGGCGGCATACTTCCGTTAACCGCAACGACGGTGACCAGCCAAACGTTCTCGAACCGCAGGAGCTCGATATGAAGAATTCTGCAGCACTCATGGCTTTAGTGACTCTGATGGCGCTGCTGAGTGGTTGTGGCAGTCCCTCGGGCGGCGCTGCTGGTCCAGGTGAAAGCATATCCGCCGGACCCAATGGGGAAATGCTCCTGGTAAATCCCAACAGCGCTAGGGAGAACTTTGAAATGGAAGCCGGGTTCGAGGGGGCTATTGTCCTCAACGATGAAGGCTGCATCATCGGCAGGGACATCGATGGAAAGGAAATGACCCTTATCTTTCCCGCCGATACGAGGTTCGCTAAGGGTGATCCGCTGACTGTGGAATTGGAGGGACACCCCATTCAAGTCGGGGTCCCCATGCCCGTCACTCTGGGCGGCGGCGTCCTCTCCGGAGGGCAGCTCAGCAATCTAGTAGAGGGCGCACCTGAACAGTGCCTCCGGGAGGAGACGTTCTACGTGCAGACCGTCTCCCCGCATAAGCCTTAGGGTTTCCTTGCACTACTTCTTCGATCTTGGTCCGATCGCTTTCAGTGAGGGAGTCGTCGGTGAATGCAATGACAATGAAGTTCGCCAGCTGGACGGCTGAGCCCCGATCTTGCGCACCCCAAGAGTGCGTCCGAAACACGTGCGGAGCAGACTGGATCCCATCCTCGGAGTTGAGGTATCCGTCCGGCTCTCAGCGGATGAAGGGCATGACCTGGAACGTCACAAAGTTGTACACCAGGACACCGAGGGCACCCGTCGCGCCGATACCGATCGCG
Source organism: Arthrobacter sp. Dra40 (assembly GCF_059091905.1). Taxonomy (NCBI): domain Bacteria; kingdom Bacillati; phylum Actinomycetota; class Actinomycetes; order Micrococcales; family Micrococcaceae; genus Arthrobacter; species Arthrobacter sp. Dra40. Next base: position 15,173 of record NZ_JBNHHB010000090.1, on the reverse strand, counting down.
GCACCGGAGAGCACTTTACCGGTGGGCTGCCGCGCGCCTCTGATTCCAAGGAGCAGGGCTAGCAGGTTCAGCACTAGCACGATGCCCCAGGCGAAGGCCCAGAACGTGAAAATGTTACCGTAGTCCCCACGGGCCGCCGCCTGCTGCTCGGCGACGGGCGCGGCGAATGTGGTGAACCAGGTGAATACCACCGCGACCAGTGCGCACGCGAATGCCACCCGCGCGGTCACGCCGGCGCGCGGCCTTGTCTGAACCGGCTGTGCGGGTGAGTCTGACGAGGCATTAGGGAAAGTCTGCGGATTGCTCATGCTCCGGAGTCTAGCGTCGGCTTAGTATCAATCCCGGAACCAAAGGGTTCCAGTCAATCCGCACTCAGGGCCGGGAATTGCGAATCATGGCCTAGATGGCTCATCGTTTGCTCTCGGTTTCGGCCGCGCGGGCGGATTCCAGGGAGTTCATGAGGCGGTGGGCGTTCCGGGGTGACGCCAGCAGGTAGTTGGTTTCCATCAACGAGTCGTACTCGGCTTTCGACATCAAGACCGCGGACCCACGCTTTGACACGATTTCTACTGCGGTGCGGTCGAGGTTGACTCGTTCGATGAGACGGACAAGGTCGCGCCGGGCCTCGCTCGCGGTTAGGGCCATATCTGCCTCCGTGTTCGTACGAGACATGCTACTGGTTGGCCTTCGCCAAGTTCTGGGGAAGCAATTTCAAATAGCGGAGCGTCAGGAGGCGTGGCCCAGGGGCCGGACACAGTGGTCGACATCATTTCCCGGAAAAAAATCCAAAACCCGGGTCCTCAGACCGAACGCCGCGGGAACAAGGGCGAGGAAGAAGATGATTCCGAACAACATCGGAGGACCGCCGACGTTGGCGAAGGACCCTGCGTGGAAACAAACACCCGCGAAGATGACTGTCATGAAAATCAGGGAAGCGGCCATAATGTTGGCCCATCGCTTTGACTGCTTGGTCAAACCCGCACCGGCCGCCGCGGCCGAGAGCAGGTGCCAGGCTGCCAGCAATGCCACCTCGAAACCGACGATCGCAACCACGATTGCCGTTATGTAGGGGGCCGCCAGATACGCAACCTCGGGGTAGGCGTTGGCGTACTCAGCCGCAGCCTGCGGAACAACCACAAACTGGGTCAGCAGTGCCCCAAGCGCAAGCCCTCCGAGGATAACGCGGAGGGGTATAACTTGCTGTCTGATCATGTCGCAATCATCGCTTACCTATATTGACTGTCAACCACACAGCACGCTCGGTTCCCCGCGGCCGGCGGCGCGGAACAGTAGAGGCGTAGTCCGTGTGCTCATGGGGGAATGGGCAGGGCTCAGTGGCTGGGTTATTCGCTTTTAGGAAGTTATCGCTTCGCAACGAACTGAAACCTTCCCTGGGGCGCTGAGCCAAGGTTAGCCTGAGACAAACGTTGCTACACGGGACGGGGACATGATGCGCACGTTGACAAAATTGATAGCCGGTTCTGCTCTTCTCCTGGCAGTAGCCGGCTGCACAAGCGGGCCCGAGCGCTCTTCACACGAACCTCAAGCTTCCGCGGGTTCAAATGACGCTGTTTCGGCAGACGCCTCCGCCGGCGACTTCGCCGAGCTGGCCGTCCAATCAACCAACAGGCACCTGCTGGCAGAAGAGGGCGACTACAAGTTCTACTCTCTGGTGCCGGTCAAGCCCGAGGACGGCCGCCTGTGCGTGGTCATCGAGTTTGAAAACAGCTCCGACGCCACGGGGTGCCACGACACCAGCCCCTACGTGGGCTTCGGGCTTGGCGAAACCGAAAACATCCTGGAGGCAAAGCTGGTATTCGCTGGCTACAATCCAGGCAAGGATCTGGCCGAAGGATGGAACTACCTGCACCCCAACCTGCTGGTGCGCGGTCTGGGCGATCCTGATCCGGCCAGCTAGGCCACTCGCTCACTACTGCACACGTCGTGCGGCTAGAGACTGTCGGAGTTGGATGATTGCCTGAGTTTTCGCCATGTCATGAACTGGGCCACTCCGCCCACAAGGAACACCGCCCCCAAGAACAGCCAGAAGTACGAGTCTGAAAACCTATTGGTGAGGCCGGCAAAGATTGCATAGAGAGCGAAGAGCGTCTGTACGATGGCCAGCAGCAAGGGGAACCGCGGGGCGAACTTGGACCTCTCCGGATGCTCCGTCATGCTCACAGGGTATGGCTGGCCTGCCAATCGGGCTAGAGCCGTCCCAGCCGGCGGGAAATCCAGCGCGAGGTCAGTCGTTAGCGGACAGCTATCTTTCCATCGACTGCTACCGTGCCGTTGGTGATGTTCTTTTGGGTCGCCCGTCCCGGAATCGAAGATGAAGTTTTCACTCTCCGTTCCGTCCGCTGAAGGCGTCCGACTGCCGCGGGCAAGGCGTGACACACCTCCACCGTCAAGACAGTGTTGGAGTCGGTCACGATGCGGCGTGCCCTTCAGCCTCTAGACCGGTAGGTTCAACCCATAGATGAAGCCAGGAGGAACGATGAGCACGGAACGTTGGGTTTTGGCCGCAATGCTGGGGGGCGTCCTCGTGCTGTTCATGGCGGGATGCGGATCCAGCCCCGCCGACGCAGACCCGAACGCCCCGAATGGGACATCGGACCGGTGGCATGTAGGCGTACTCGGTCCGCGAACCGGCCCCTACCAACAATGCTTGAATGACCTAAGCATTGAAGAAGCCTTTCAATCTGCGGACATGCCGTCCTCGCATTTGGGCATCAAACTTGTCGCATCAGCAACGGAAGAAGATGCTCAGCGAATCGCAGACTGTCTGAGACAGACCCTGAAAACCGGTGAAGTATCGATCAGCAGCCCGGGAAGCTAGAGCTGGCCCCGGCCGAAGATCGCGGAAGCTCTCACCGCGAAGGCATCACCACAGCGACGGGCAAGGCGTGGCATGCATCCACCGTGAAGGCTGGAGTCGGTCACGCTGCGGCGTGCCCTCCAGTAGATGGACGCGATACACGGCCGTCGACATCATCTCCCAGCACGAAAATGATGGCCTTGTTTCTGAGAACGAACGCGACGAGTACAAGGGCGAGAGAAGCGAGAAGCCCGAAGAACATCGCAGGGCCGCCGACTGCTGCGAAGGATCCGGCGTGTACACAGACACCCGCGAAGATTACTGCCATGAAACTTAGGGAAGCTGCAAAGACATCGGCCCATCGCTTTGCCCGACGGGGTGAGGCCCCGCCGGCTGCCGCGGCCGAGGGTAGTTGCCACGCTGCCAGCAAAGCCACCTCGTATCTGCCGATTGCAACCACGATTGCAGTGACATTCGGGGGCGCCAGATACGCAACCTCGGGGTAGCCCTCGGCATAGCCCCTTGAGGAGCTTACATTTCTCTCGATCCTGCTTTCCTCCGCCGCTCAATAATCGCAGCTACAACACTGATGGCGGCAACAATCGCCCAACCGATATGGCCAAAGGCCGAAGTCGATACGACTGCCAAGACGGCTGCGGCTATTGCGAATACTACGAAGAGAATAAACATTCGGGTCTCCTAAGCCCATCGAGATTGATCGCAAGCGTCAAGTGTGAGGGCTGTCCCGGCTAACGTTACGGCGCCTGCATAGATCAACGCGCTTGTCCCGCCGGTAAAGGGGAGTCGCTGCTGTGACGAGCGCGACCAGCGCAGCGGTATCGGCTGTAACAGATCTCGCAATGCAGGGCGCGTTCGGTTAGCCGGTTTACCAAGCAACGTCGGTGCCCTTGGTCTGTCGGGACCGCCGTTCCGTATTTGAGGGGGCATTTCGCTCTTAGTCGATTGACTGTTACAGCAGGACAACCCATTCAGCGTAAAAGATTCCAAGGGCGACGGCGACGAAAAAGCCCGCAACGATCCAGAAGCGGGCCACCACGGTGACCTGTTCCCAGCCTTTCAATTCAAAGTGGTGATGCAGCGGCGTCATGAGGAAAACGCGCTTGCCGCCGGAGAGTTTGAAAAAGCTCACCTGGATAATGACGGACAAGGTAATCATCACGAACAGGCCGGCCACGATGACCAGGAGCAGTTGAGTGCGGGACAGAATCGCGAACCCCGCGATTGCGCCCCCGAGGGCGAGTGACCCGGTATCACCCATGATGATCTTCGCCGGTGTGGTGTTCCACCAGAGGAATCCGACAAGGGAACCGCACAGCGCAGCCGCGATTAGGGCCAGATCGAGCGGATCCCGCACCTGGTAGCAAATATTGTTCGGAACACTGGGATCAGCGCAACGTTGGTTGAACTGCCAGATGCCCATCAGCGTGTAAGCGCCGAAGACAAAGATCGACGCCCCCGCGGCCAGGCCATCCAGCCCGTCGGTGATGTTCACGCCGTTGGATGCCGCGGTGAGGATCAGGATGGACCACAGGATGAACAAGATCGCGCCGATCAGCGGCCCTGCGAAGGCTAAATCGAAGGACGTGTCCCGAACGAATGAGATTGCGGTGGAGGCTGGAGTATGTCCGTTCTCATTGGGGAAGTTGAGAGCGAAGACCGCGAACGTAACCCCAACAGCCGTCTGGCCGATGATCTTAGCCGGCGCCGTTAGCCCAAGGCTGCGCTGCTTGGAGACCTTGATGTAGTCGTCGAAGAAGCCTACGAGGCCCATTCCGACGGTGACTAGGAGCAGCAGCAGTCCCGAGGCTGTTGGGCCGGACGATGCACCAAGCATCGTCATGATGCCGTGCGTTGCGAAATAGGCGATCACCACCGACCCGATGATCCACGCCCCTCCCATGGTGGGAGTGCCACGCTTGGTTTGGTGGGAGGTGGGGCCATCCTCGCGGATGAACTGGCCGTAGTTCTTCTTAACAAGGTAGCGAGCGAGCACCGGTGTACCGCTCAACGACAAAATCAGGGCCAAAGCCGCAGCGATCAGCAGCGCAATCATAGGGAGGCGCCCCTTCTGTTTCCCGGACTGAGTCCGTTGCATGACTGAGGTGGATCGCCGGGCACCCCCGCCGACTCGTTCGACGCCGATCTTATCGAATCGTTTCATCATCACCAGCTCGACTCACCAGCTATAACTGAACCAACCGGCCCACAACAATCCTGTTATTGCCCCGGATTTGAGGGAGCGTCGCGCCGCCGCTGCGCTCCAACCAGTTATTGGACGTCCGCTGGCGCGGCTGGCTGTGGGGGCCAGTGCCTCTGTCGCAGGGCTCCGGAGACCTGTCCTTGTCCTGCCTAACGGCGTTTTTTGGTTGCTGTCCTGCGGATTTTAGGCGTCCGCTCCGGCCCGTCCAGCCCCGGTCGTTCCTCCCGGGGCCTGCGGTGGCGGGAAATGTCCCTCCGGCGCTCCTGCGTCGCTGATTTCCTTGAGGGAATTTCCTTCCCCCTTGCCCTGCGGGTGGACGGGCCTGCGTCGGACGCCGAGCAAGCGAGCTTGCCAGCAACCAAAACAACGGCGGGAGAAGGGGATACTGGCCGGTCACCAAGGCCGCCCCACCCACCCAAGGCTTCTCGGACAAGAAGGAACAACACCATGAACGCCACACCGACACTGGAAATGCTCGACCCGGCCACCTTGAGCGTGGATATCAACGTCCGTAAGGACGCGGCCCTGACCGCCGGTTTTGTCGCCAGCATCGCTGAACACGGCGTGATGGAACCGGTCATCGCGCACCGCAAGGGCGACGGCACGGTGCATGTGCTGATGGGACAGCGCCGCACCTGCGCCGCCGTCGAATTGGCGCTGAAGGCGAAGTCCACGGACACCGGGTCCGCCGCCCTGGGCAGGGGATACACGATTGAAGCGGCCCTGATCCTGGCCGAGTTCGCCTCTGATGAGGACGCGACGGCCGAGCTCGAGTCAGTCCTCGCGGATGAGTCGGACATGCTCGCCCACGTCGCCCGGCAGTTGCGGGACCGCCGCGACCGCGCGGCCGCACTCGCGGCGCTGACGGCCGAGCTGGAAGCCGCCGGAACCACTGTGGTGGAACGGGCAGGGTACGACGGCGACAGTGAGAACGTCCGGGTGTCCTCGCTGAACAGGGCCGACTGTGAGCCGGCCACCGATGAAGATGCAAACGCCGTTCACGTCGTCACGTCCTATAACGGCCAGCACTCCACTGTCCCGGTCGTGGCCGGGTGGAAGGAGCGGGGCTTCACGCTCAGGTACAGCGGCTACGGCTGTCCCCGGCGAACAATGGTCCGATGACCCAGGAGCAGAAGGCCGAGCGGAAAACCCTGATCGAAAACAACAAGCTGATGCAGTCGGCCACGACGGTCAGGACTTCGTGAAGTCCCTGCTGGCGAAGAAGCAGCCGCCGAAGGGATGGCAGCACTTCACCGTGCACGCCATCACCCACCATCCCGAAACGGTCAGCGGCTACGAGGGAACCGTCGCCGCTGAGCTGGCCGGGGTCAAGACGGGGGAGGCCTCGGTCAGGTGGGGCTGGAACCCGTTGCGGGATCACGTGGCCAAGTCCACGGCCCAGCCCGAGGTGTCGCTGATCGCGCTGGTCTGCGCCGGGTATGAGAAGACCATCGCCAAGGACTCCTGGCGGTCCCCGAGCAGCGGCCACATCGACTACCTGACCCGGCTCGTTGGATGGGGATATGGCCAGTCCGGTTGAGCAGATCATCCACGACAGTGCCGCACCCGCACCGGAACACGAAACCGATTAAGAGCCCGTTGCCGGGCGGAACCCGCACCGCCCGGCAACGGCTCCGGGCCACTCACTTACATGTTGGCCGGAAACCTTTCCAGGGTCGGGCGGTCCGCCGCCGGGGCGCGCACCACGGCAGCCACTCATCGGCGGCGGACCGCCGTTCGACGCGGCCACCAGGAAGCAGCAAAGTGCCGCGGCTCCCGGCGGGCTAAGAGGCACGCGCGGTGGGACCTTCGGGCGCCGTGCTTTGCCGCGTCGGGCGTCCGGGTTCGCGACAACGTTTCCGCTGCGTGCGGATCACGGATTTCCTTTGTCCGAGGATCGGAACAGGGCCGGCCCACAAGCCGGCCTGCTACCGCCCCGAAGTGGAGGCTGTGCATGACCGCCGGGGCGCGGTGGTGGGTGTCGGGGCCGGTGGTGAGCTGGCGGTTGTGTGCAGCCGGTTGGCTGGGTCCCGTCGTCCAGGTGTGTGCGGGAAAAGCCCGGAGGATTTAGCTTTTGCCGTGCACAGGTGGGCGAGGGGAGATGCTACTGGTTTGCCGGTACGGCGCTCTCTGTGCGTGCCTCGGAATTGCTTTCGGTGGAGCGGCCGGCGGCCTTCCTGCGCCGGCTGGCGGCGCCGGTTTCGAGTCCGAGCTTCTTGAGTTCCTCGGGGCTCCAACCGTCCTTGGTGGCACGCACGTAGGCGCGCTTATCGTCGCGCTCGGCTTCGGCGAGCTGTTCTTTGAGGTCGCTGATCCGTTGACGGGTTTTCACCAGTGCGGTGACGGATTCGATGCGCGAGTCCAGGAGCGCGCGGGCCCGGTTACGTGTCTGCTCAATATCAAGGGTAGCCATGATGCCAGCCTAACCGGACGTCACGACAAACCAGATCTCCCAACGGGTCGCGGCCCCTAGGGTGCCTCACGCGCGAAAATCAGCCCGGACGGAGCAAGCTATACACTTACACCCGTGTAAGTGGTGAATCCTTTCGACAAAGGGTTGTCGGTCGGGCACACTGGTGAGTGTGGTCCCCGGTTTCGGGGTCGCTGCGCTGGGCCTGTTGAAGGATTGGGGGGAACGAGTGACTGAAGAGGATGCGTCTCGTTCCCGGTTCTCCCGTCGGCGTCGGGAGAACAAGCCCGCGGGGTCCAAGAAGCGTCGGGACGTGTGGGTTACCGCAGAGGAAGACGCTGCTCTGATGGCGCGTGCTGCCAGGGAGCGGGTGACGGTGCCGAACCTGTTGGTGTCCTCGGCTTTGTCGGAGTCTTCTGATTCGCCGACGGAACGACGTGCGATTGCTGCGGAATTGATGGGCCTGCATAACCTGTTGGCCCGCTCGTCGAACAACATCAACCAGCTGGCGCGGCAGGCGAACGCCACCGGTGATTTCCCGGCCGAAGCGAGCCAGGCGTTGCGTCATATCCGCTCTGTAGCGATGCGGATTGACGATGCAATTGATGGGCTGATGTAGGCCATGATTCCGAACATCACCCGCGGCTCACGCATGACCGGCCTCATCCTTTATCTCGCATCGACTGATGCTGATAAGACGAAGAACGCCCACACCGAACCGCACCTGGTGGCCGGCGACGCAGCGATCATGGCATGGTACGACGACGGCGTCTTGGACAAGGATGATGCCCTGGCCATTGCCAAGCACCTTGACCGTCCCCGGAAGGCCTTCGGTGTCTCAGTCCAAGTCAAGGACATGCAGTGGGACGCGGCCAAGAAGGAGCGCATCCACGTCGGCTACAAGGACGCCAGCGTTTGGCACTGCTCACTGAGCCTGCGCGCCGAGGAAGGCGCACTGACGGACCAGCAGTGGGGCGATATCGCCAACGACTTCGTAGACGCCATGGGCTTCACCGAAACCAGCGGAAAGGCCCGCTGCCGCTGGGCCGCGATCAACCATGGCACGTCGGAGAACGGCAACCACCACATCCACATCGCCGTGTCCCTGGTCCGCGAAGACGGCACCAAAGCATCCACACACGGCGACTACAAAAGAGCCCAGCAAACCTGCCGCGAGCTCGAGGTCAAGTACGGGCTGGAACAGCTCTCCACCGTGCACGCCACACGCGGTTACGACCGGGCCGAGAAGGCAACCGCCGTCCGTGACGAGCGCGAAATGCACCGCGCTTCCCTGGCACGAAAAGTCCGCGCATGCGCCACGTCATCAGCGACCGAAGGTGAGTTCGTCCGGCGTGCCCGAGAGACCGGAATGCTGGTCCGTCCCCGCTACGCCAAGAACACCACCGACGTCATCGTTGGCTACTCCGTAGCCGAACGGCCAAAAGCCGGTGAGCGACCGATCTGGTTCGGCGGCGGAACCCTCGCCTCTGACCTGAAACTGGGCGCACTTCGTGAGGCATGGATGGACTCACCACAGCTGGCAACCGAGGCCGCAGCCGAGTGGAACGCAGCAGCCAGGAACAAGCGCACAGTGTCCAGGACCGGACCTGAGAGGGCAACCCCGCCGGCGCAGGTATGGGTGGAATACACGCGCAGTGCCGCCGCGTTGGCTGACGAGCTTCGCAAGATCCCGCGTGATGATCACGCCACCTGGGCGAAGGCGGCCCGGGAGGTTTCCGGCGCCTTCGCTGCCTGGTCCTACCGGCTTGAGCCCACCCCGGGACCCTTGGCTGCTACGGCAGCGGAACTGTCCCGCACCGCCCAGCTCCGCGCACCAAGGCAGCACGGCAAGCCCGTCGCACTGCCGTCCATTGCCGGTACGGCCATGCTGTTCATGGCGGCGTCCAGTAAGAACAAGACTGCAGCGCAGACAGCACTCATGGTGCAGCTAATCAACACCGCTTTTGCTGTGTACGAGATGCACGCCCAGTCCGGCCGTGCCCGGGAAGCCCAGCGCATCCGATCAGTGGTCGAAAACCAACTGGCCCCGTTCACCGCGACGATGCCCAAGGCCGTTTCCGTAGGAGCAGAACAGCAGGCCGCCGAAGCGGCCGCGGTGCCGCCCAGGGCAGTTGACATTGCACGCCGCGGCATCGCCCCAATCCGACCCGGTTCGGTGGTCCCCACGACACCCACACCGGCCACGCCAGCGAAGACCTATCAACCCAGCCGCGACACCGGGCCGGGACTCGACCGCTAAGAATCCCACCACTAGTGCAAGGGGAACACCATGAGTGAATCAGACGGCATCGACGACTTCCTCGACAACGGAATGCGGCAATCCCTGATGATCGCCTCACGCATCGCCGAGACCCTGGCGCGCCGCCGGCAGGAAGCCCAGCGACAGCAGGAACACCTTGACACCCAGGCTGCACAGGAAGCCCAAGCGCGCCTCGTGGCTGAACGCAGCTCAGCCCTCGCCGTCCTCGCAGCTGTCCAGAAAGACGAGTGGTGGGACAAAGCGCAGCCGGCCGATATCGCCACGGCACACGCCGTCGCTGAAGGCTGGAAAGACCACGACCCCACCGCCCTTGAAGCCTCTACAAAAATCCGTGAAGAAGTCCTTGCCCGGTACGGCATCGACACACACGACGTCGGCGCGGATTCCCCCTACCTTGAATCAGGAATCGCGACCATCGCGACCGAAAACGCCCGGCGAGACGAGCTGGCACGCAGCCAAGAAGAAGCACGGAAAGCCGCCGCCGAACACGAGAAAGCTATGCAACTGATCGCGGCCGCGCAGGCAGAAGAACTTCGAGCCCAGGCGACGAAGCTGGCACCTGAAATGAAGCGCCACCAGGTACCCGTTGAGTACCTGGCAAACCCCGAACTGGCACAGGCCCTGCAGCGCGCCCACAACGCGAAGACGCCCAAGGCTGCTGCGGCTGCAGACGCCGACATTAAAGAGCGTCTGTTCCTCATCGGCAAGGACGGAATCAATGGCCCCGACATCGAGCAGCTGCGCAAAGAAACCACCGCGAACATCAACGGTGCCGGCGAATCCCACTTCAACGATCCCCAGTTCGTGAAAGCAGCCAAGGAGATGCACGAAGCAAAGCTCCTGGCTGAGGGCGGCTTCCCAGGCACCCAAGTTGCGTCAATGGAGCAACGGTATGAACGCGCCGAGAAGGAACTGTTCGCCCGCCTCGAAGGCGTCGGCCGCGAAATCGAAAACCGCGTCACTGGCAGCGACAGCAGCCAACTCAAAGACCAGGCTCTCAAAGCAGAAACCGCATCAGCTGCCAGCTACGGCTCAGCCGAACACCACGCAAAATTCGCGGAGTCCCTGGAGGGCACCGGTGCCAATGAGGCGCAGATCCGGGGGCGCCTTACAGCGGCACGCAGTGAGGGTACACACCCCAGCGCAGCCGTCACAGCTGGAAAGGCAACGAAGGCCAGGAAGACCCGCGGAGGGGCTGCTGTAGGTGCTGAGAGGAGCAGGAACGGCCTGAGCCGCTAGTACTGCAGCAATGGAAGGGAGAGACGCCATTAGGGGTCTCTCCCTTCTCGTGGGGTACGGTCACCTTTGTGTATTTCAACAGTAGTGTTATCCCCCTTTCTGCGGTCCTGCCCCCCGGCGAAAAAGCCATGATCGGGAGCGGGTTCCTTGTCAAAGCTGATGAGCAAACCTATTTGGTCACCGCGGCCCATGTGGCTAACAACCTGGTTGATCAATACGCCGAGTGGTCGAAATGGGCCCAAGCCATTACCTTCCACGATCAGCTCCAGAATCCGCTGGGGCAAGTGGCCCTTTTCGGGACAGATGATGATGGGGAAAGGATTCCCGCCTTCAAATATGGTCGCGCTGCCGATGATAATCACCGCATATTGGACTTGATCATGGTGCCGCTGCCCGCGGCTGACCCGCTATTGGCCACCGTTGGTGAGTTCCGGCCATTCGCACCGGTCACGTTTAGGCTCAATGATCCGGTAGTCATTGTCGGGTGTCATGACTGGCCTCGAATCAACACTAAACATTACTTTCTGCGGAGTTATTCACCGGATTTTGTCGTGCTGCACATAGACCCGCCGTCTCAGAACGGGGAGTCAGGAGGGCCGGTGCTGAGCACATCGGGGGAGCTACTCGGCGTGAACTACGGTGCACGGGATACGGACGACGCCCCAGGCCCTGGCCTGGTTCTCAATGCCGACTTGTTGCGCTTGCTCCATTCCGGAAATGAAGGTTACCTGGAAGGACAGAAACGTCCCGACTGACGCTCGAATGAGCCGCTGGGCATAAGGAGAGGGAGGCCGCGTAGGCGCCTCCCTCTCCTTGGCTTTGTTTCTAGGCTGGTTGTGCACGAACGTCCGGGAACCAGCCTTCCGGTGCCCTCCTAGGCTCCAAGTGTTCAGGGTCGCGGTGCTTCTGCATATCGCATTTGTAGAACGGTCCGCGTGGGTCGAGGAGCACGCTCATGTGGTGGTCTGCGTGATCTTTGAACCAGACGCTCATGCCGGTAGCTCCATCTAATCTGAGGTGTTCCCAGGCCCGCCAGAGCGCTTCCACCCGGGAGACAGCTTCCGGGTGGAAGTACCATTCGATACACCACTTCGCTGCCCGACCATCGACATCGCGGACGTAGGTAGGGATCAGCTGCTCGTGCAGGAACTCTTCCGCTGAGCCGTAGACCAACTGCGGGGGCTTCTGCTGCTCGCCGGCATCAGCGCCAGTTTCCTCTACGTCGGGGCTGGGAGCTTCACCGAATCGGCCGATATCGATAGTCATACCCCTGCTCCCCTACCCTGTCACCCATGGATTTGCGGCCGGCGCCGCTGCCACCGGTACTGGCTCTTCCTCCGGCTGCGGGCTGTACTTCTTGATGGACGCTTCCACAGCGTCCTTGTGCGGGCCGGTGTACCAGGGCATGGTGCGGACCAACGTGGCGGGTGCACCGGAGGCGAGGACGACGGCGCGGCCGCGATCGAGTTCAGCGAGGTTGGAAACGTCGAAGATACGCTCCTTGGACTCCTGACGGGAGCGGCTGGACCCAGACTTCCCTGATGAGACGGAGACGTTGATGTAGCTGTAGTCCCCGATCAGGTCAGAGAGGGCGCGGAGGAAGCCTTCTTCGGCGACACCGCCGCCGTAGACCTTGACGTTCGCCGCCGACCAAATCTTCCGCATGTTCGCCTCGCCCCAGAGCTCGACTCCCTGGGACCAGGACTGCAGGATGCCCATGACGATGAGGCCTTTGGAGCCGTAGTGGCTGAACTGGTCCGGCAGGCCGGCCCAGCGGACGACGTTGGCCAGCTCGTCCAGGGCGAACAGCGCAGGTTTGGGCAGTCGGCCGCCGCTGCGTTCTGCCCGTTCCTCCATAGCCTCGGCGATCGCCACGGTCAGCGCCGTGGTGAGTGGTGCGGCTGAGCCTGCCCCTTCCTTGGAGAGGATGTAGATAGTCTCCTGGGACGCTGCGAAGGCGTGCGGGTTGAACTGCCGGCGCGCTTCACTGGCGACGCTTGCGCCGCCTGTCGGGGCGACCCAGCGGAGGGTGTTGCGGCTTTTGAGGCACTGGATCATTTTCTCGGCGGTGCCGAAGATGCCGTCGCGCTGCTTGTCGGCCAGCTTCAGCGTGGACTCCAGGCCTTTGTACTGCAGCTCGTAGTCATGCTGCCGGAGGATTTCGATGGGTTCCTGGCTGACCTGCTCAGTCACCCACAGGTAGACCTGCGTGATCGGCAGATCGCCAAGTGCTGCCGCGAGGAAGTACGAGGAGAGGATGTCTTCGGCTTTGGGGTCGAAGTAGGCGTCTGGCTTTGACCCAGGGACACGGGAACCGACCGCGAAGTGCTGGGTGAGCTTGTAGGCCTTCTCTTCGTCCGTGACGTAGGAGAGCGGGTTCCACCACCAGTGAGGTTCTTCCTGGGCGATCTTCTGTGGATCGAAGACCCACACTGGAGCCGTGGCTTCGCGGACGCCACGGGTGCCGTCCACCACGTCACGCTTGTTCGACGTCGAAACCACGGCGCCGGTGGCATCCAGAATCGCGGGCATCACCCGGGAGGTCGATTTACCGGTTCGGGGTCCCCAGATGTCGAGGCTGAGGTCTTCCCAGGACTGGACGAATTTCCGGCCGGTGGAGACCACCTTGCCGACGACGATACCGGGGTTGTCCTTCACCCCCAGCCGGTCGGCCTTGGCCTGCGCTCCCTTTTCGGAGAACGCGGCCAGCGACTTCCCCCGGCCCAGGTAGCGGGCGGCTTTATCGACCCGGGCGCGCTTGGACGCACCCTGCCGCCAGGCCACCAAGACGACGACGGCCAGCGCCAGGACTAACCCCACCAGCACGCAGACGACGACGGTGGACTGGGTGGGCCAGGGCACTTTGCCCTTGATGAGCCCGGCGATCAGGTCAATGGGGTGGGCTGGCGGTGCGTCGATGCCGGCCATCCAGGATCCAAGGTGAACGGCGGCGTACGTGCCGCCGCCGAAGACGACGATAAAGCCGATGGCCAGCCACACGAGGATGGCGTCCCCGAGGCCCATGCCTTTGCGGTTCGGTGCGCTCACAGTGAGCCTCCTTCGGTTGGCAGGACGGGTGCGGCGGGGTCCAGGATCGGTTCCGGGGAGCCGTGCCATTTGCCGTCGGTGTCGTTGACCCCATCCGGGCCGTGCTCCACCGAGGTCAGCCCCACCTGGACCGGGATCCCCGGGCGGCCGCCGACCTTGATGAGGAACTTCCCGCGCCCTGGCGGCTCGACGTCCACACCACGGGAGTCCCACGCGGGCGGATCCTGCCAGGAAATGAGCTTTTGCTGCTCCTGCCGGGACAGAGGTATCGCGGAGGTCAGCAGCGGCATCTCGGAAGCGGGCAGGCCGCCGCAGATGACCATGCCTGAGCGTTCGACGAAGCCGCGGGCCTTCATCCGGTCCTCCTCGGCCGGCAGGGCCAGCAGGTCGGACATGGTGTGGGAGATCATGATCTGCCCGACGCCGACGGACCTGTTCAGGCGGGTCAGGGCGTCCACCCGGTCAACCATGCCTTTGCCGGCGCGCAGGGCCCGCCACAGTTCGTCCAGGACGACGAAGTAGTTTCGGCGCGGTTCCAGGCCCGCGTCGGCGAGGGCGTTGGCGACGTTCACGGTTCCGAAGCCGTAAGACCAGCAGGCCAGCAGCACGGCGGCCTGCAGATCGGTTTCGGTCTCGTCGATGCTGGAGACATCGAAGACCACGGCACGGTCACGCTTCATGGGGTTGGTGGTCTGACGGGAGAAGATTTCGCCCAGCTTCCCTCCCCCGGTCAAGCCCAGGAGAGTGGCTTCCAACGCCCGGGTTTCCTGCAGATAAATGTTCATGTCGCCGCGGTCCAGCGCGACCTGCCGCAGTTCGTCGGGGGCGGAGACGATTACATCGAGCAGGTCTTTCAGGACCGGAATGCCGTCGAAGCGTTCATCGAGGACGCGCAGGGCCCGGTCCAGGATGGTCTGTTCCTGGTCTGTGGGTGGGTTGTTCCGGCTGATGGTGATGAGGGAGACGACCATGGTCAGTCGACGGCCGTGGGCGTCGGCGCGGACCCGGGCTGCGTCTTCGTGGTGGCCGCTGTCTTCCAGCAGCTGGGCTGCTTCGACTGCCTGGCCGGGGTCGAGGATGTTCAGGTAGCCGACGCCGCGGCCGAGCTTGATGACCTGGCCGCCCAAGGCTTTCACGGCTTTGACGTGCTCGCCTT
>NZ_JBNHHB010000089.1:0-19917 GCF_059091905.1 Arthrobacter sp. Dra40 | reverse complement strand
CGCGGCATCGCCTTCGAAGGCTCCACCAGCCCGCAGACGTTCTTTGTCTGCGACGCCACCGAGGTCCGCGGACTGGCCAGCGGCTCGGTCAACATCCGCGCAGGGGTGGACGAATTTCTCTTGGGGTTCCCGATGAGCGGCGCCGACCACGTCCGCCTGATCGGCGTGGTCCGCGACTCCGAGGGACCCGTGCAGGGGCAGGGCGACGCCGGTGCGGACGTTTCGGAGGTCGAGCTCCGCGAGCGCTTGGCTGAGAAGTTCGACGTCGGTTACGGCGCCTCCAACTGGTTCTCCACCTACCGCGTGCATCACCGGATCGCGGCGAAGTTCCGCGACGGCCCGGTCTTCCTGGCCGGGGACGCCGCCCACGTGCACTCCCCCGTGGGTGCGCAGGGCATGAACACGGGCTTGCAGGATGCCCATAATCTGGCCTTCAAGTTTGCCGATGTGCTCGCCGGCCGCGCGGCGGATTCCTACCTGGACCGTTACGAGGCCGAACGGAGACCGGTTGCGGTGCGGCTGCTGCAAACCACGGATCGGGTGTTCGCGTTCGTCACCTCGACGACCCCGTGGGCCCTTGCCGCCCGGAAATGGGTGCTGCCGTTCGTCATTCCGCTTGTGGCACGCGTGGTGCCGCGGACTTCAGGCGCCTCCCGGTTGTTCGGCTACCTGTCGCAGACCAGGATTCACTACTGGATGGCTCCGGGCGCCAAGGAAACAGCGAAAGGCCGGCGGGGCCGCGTGGTGGGACGGCGGCTGCCGTATACCGGCAGCAACTTCGACGTGCTGCGCAGCCTTCAGTGGCAGGTGCACTCGTATGGCGAGCCGGGCTCCGCCGTCGTCAATCATGTGCAGGCGGCGCTGGGGCTGACCGTGCACGTGCTGCCGAGGAACGGGAACAAGAAGCTGGATCCGGAGCAGCTGTATCTGGTGCGGCCGGACGGTTTTGTCGCGGCGGAGTCGCTGCCCAGCCACGCGGTGGCCACCTTCGCCCTGGCGCTGCGGCGCGGACGCCGGTCCGTCAAGGCCTGAGACGCCGGCTAAACCTCCACGCCTTTGGGCACCACCATCATCGGGCACAGGCCGTGGTGCAGCACTGCCTGGCTGACCGATCCCAGCAACAGGCCGGGAAAGCCGCCGTGGCCGCGCGTACCCAGCACCATCAGCTGGGCGGTGCGGGTGGCGTGGATGAGGACTTCCGCTGGTTTGGCGAGATAGAAGTTCCAGCTGGCATCCAGATTCGGATAGCGGCTGCGGATGTCTGACAATGGTCCGTCCAGTTCGGCGGCGACTTCCTGGCGGAACCGCTGCGCCCCTTCGGCACGGTCCAGCCAGACCGAATCCCGGTAGAACGGCGCCCGGGACGAGAGCATACGCAGCGGTACGGCATGCCGGCTGGCTGTCTCGGCCGCCGCCCAGAGGGCCGGGTTAGAGCTGCCGGACTGGTCCACACCGACCACCACCTGCCCGGCGTAACTGAACTTTTCGGAGGCATCCGGAGGATGCAGCCCCCGGCCCGTCCCGTCCTGCGGCGAAGGGACCAGCCAGGGCACCGGCCCGCCCGGCAGCTCCGCGGCCGCATCGGGCGACAGCTCGGCAGCTGTGGTGCCCGGTTTCCAGCGGTGCGGCACCACCACGGTGGGACAGGCACCGTGGGCAGCCAGGCCCGAGGAAACACTGCCCAGCAGCCGGCCGGCAAAGCCGCCGCGGCCGCGCTTGCCGACTACTGCCAGTCCCGCAGAGGCAGATTCATCCACCAGGACTTCGCTCGGATCCCCGGCTACGACGTGCCCTTCCACCCGCAGTCCCAACGCTCCGGCGCGGTCCAGCGCTGTTTGCAGCACCTCTTCCCCGCCGCGCCTGGCCGAGGCAAGGTACTGGTGGTCCACTTGCGGATCGTCCACCCCCGCGGTCGAGACCACTGTCACCAGCCGCACCGACCAGCCACGGGATAGCGCTTCGGACAGCCCCCAGTCCAGCGCCCGGACGCTGCTTTCCGAGCCGTCGAATCCGAGCAGGACGACCTCTTCCATGCCCTTACCCTAGGGGACCGTGGCGCGGCTGAGTAGGGGCCGCGCAGCTGAGCGAACATGCGAGGACTGCCACCGGCATGGCCGGGGCGGTGCTGGGGCTGGCCTACATCCTCCGCGGCGTGGGCGACTCCCAGGAAGTGGGCGGCAGCCTGTTGTCCTGGCTCTCGCCCATCGGCTGGATCCAGCAGATCCGCGCCTACGTCGACCTGCGCTGGTGGCCCTTGCTGTTGTGCCTGGCGCTGGCGGCAGTGCTGGTGCCGGCGGCCTATCTGCTGCAGGGCCGGCGTGACCTGGCGGCCGGCCTGGTGCCCGCCCGCCGCGGCCGCGCCGATGCCACACCGCTGCTGCTCCGGCTGCCGGGACTTTTCCTGCGCCTGGAACGCGGCAGCATTATCAGCTGGTGCATCGGTTTGTTCGTCTTCGCCCTGCTGACCGGGTCCCTGGGCCAGGCGGTGGTGGACAGTTTCGAGTCCCAGCCGCAGTTAGCCGCAGTGCTGGGCCTCAACGACAGCTCCGACTACCTCCGTACGGCGCTCACTGCGTTCCTGAACTTCTTTGCCATGGCGGTGGCCGTCTTCGCGGTGATCTCCACCGGCCGGCTGGGCAAGGAAGAATCCGAAGGCCGCACCGGCGCTGTGCTCGCGGCCTCGGTCGGACGGGTGCGCTGGATGCTGGGCGCGCTGCTGGTCACAGCGCTGGCCTCGGCGCTGATGCTCGTGCTCTCTGGTTTCGGCCTGGCCTTGGGGGCACTGTCTGCGTTCGACGGCGATGGTTCGGTCATCGGGGACTTCGCCCCGGCCGGGCTGGCCTACCTGCCCTTGATCCTCTGCTTCGCGGGTGCCGGCACCCTCGCCTACGGACTCCACAGCGGCAACTGGTGGGTCTGGACCGTGCTGGTCGCATCACTCCTGGTGGGCATGTACGGAGCACTGCTCAAGCTGCCCGATGTCGTGCTGGACGCCGAACCGTTCGGGCTGGTCCCGCGGGTCCCGGTGGCTGACCTGGACCCGGTGCCGCTGGCCTGGATGTCTGCAGTGGCGGTCCTGCTGATCGCGGCCGGGATGCTGTCCTTCCGGCGTCGGGATCTGGAAGCCTGACCGAAGCCGGCCGGCTACGCTGTGCCGTCCCCTTGGTAGACATCCGGAGTGCCGTCCTTGTCCGCGTCGACCCGTTCTTCGGCTTCGACGCGCCGGTAGTGCCGGTTGCGCGCGCGCAGCACCACGGTTGCCAGCAAGGCGGCCAGCACGGACGCCGCGAGAATCGCGACCTTGGCGTGGTCGTTGGCCGGTGTGCCAAGCCCGAAGCTCAGCTCGGCCACCAGCAGGGAGACCGTGAAACCGATGCCGGCCAGGAGGGAGATGCCCAACAGGTCCACCCACTTCATGGACTTGTCCAGCTCCGCCCGGGTCAGCCTGCTCATCAGCCACGTGGTTCCGACGATGCCGACCGGCTTGCCGAGCATCAGACCGGCAATGATGCCAAGCGCCACCGGATCGCCGAGGGCCGACACGAATCCAGCAACCCCGCCAATGGCCACGCCGGCGGAGAAGAACGCGAAGACCGGGACCGCGAAGCCGGCGGACACGGGCCGCACGCGGTGTTCGAAGAACTCGGCCAGTCCCGGTCCCGCATCCGGCCCGCCGCTCGCCCTGCCGCGCACAACCGGGACGGTGAAGCCGAGCACGACACCGGCGACGGTGGCGTGGATGCCCGAGGCGTGGACCAGGGCCCAGGCCACGATGCCGATGGGCAGCAGCACGACCCACAGGGCGCCCGGATGCTGTCCGAAGAACCTTCGGAACTTCTGGGCCAGGAAGGCGTAGAGCGCGATGGGAATCAGGGCCAGCAGCAGTTCCGGTACATGGATTTCGCTGGTATAGACAAAGGCGATGATGGCGATGGCAATCAGGTCGTCCACCACGGCCAGCGTCAGCAGGAAAATACGCAGCGCACTGGGCAGATGCGAGCCGATGACGGCCAGGACCGCGACCGCGAAGGCGATGTCTGTCGCCGTCGGGATGGCCCAGCCGCGAAGGGTTTCCGGGCTGCTCCAGTTGATGGCTGCGTAGATGAGGGCGGGAACAACGACTCCGCCAATCGCGGCTGCGACGGGGACCATGGCCTTGCGCGGGCTGCGGAGATCCCCCGCAACGAACTCGCGTTTGAGCTCCAGCCCCACCAGGAAGAAGAACACCGCCAACAACCCGTCGGCGGCCCACGCGCCGAGGCTCAGCTCCAGGTGCCAGGGCTCATAGCCAACCGTGAAATCCCGCAGGGCGAAGTAACTCCCTGCCGCCGGCGAATTCGCCCAGATCAGGGCGACGACGGCGGCCGCGACCAACAGGGCGCCGCCGACAGTTTCCTTGCGCAGGATTTCGCCGATTCGCAGCGCTTCGGCATAGCTGCCGCGTCCCAATACCTTGGGTTTCGGGGATGATTTAGGGACTTTGGCAGCCATGACGGCTCCTCACACGGGTCGACAACAGAACTTGCCGACCAGACTTCCCGGCGCACCGGTGTTCCACTCTACCGGGCAGGCGGCGCGCTCAAAAGCAGCACTGGAACCACGCACCGCAGGCCGCCACCGCACGGCACCACGCATCGCGGGCCGCCACCGCCTTGCGCCACGTGCCGGCGGTGCTAATCTGGCCGCTATGCACGCCCGGGCCGGTTGGCTGCGCAGGATCACGTCGCCTCTCCGACGCACCTTCAACCGCTTTCCAGGAACAGCCGCATCCGTGCTCCGGCGTTTGCGGCGGCTGGGCCCCAAGCATCCGGCACAGGTGATCGTGCTCGGTTTCGTCGGGGCCATCCTGGCCGGCACCGGGATCCTGTTGCTGCCAATAGCCAAGCAGGGTGCGGGCGGCGCCTCCTTCCTGGAGGCCCTCTTCACGGCCACCTCCTCCGTCTGCGTTACCGGATTGACCGTTGTGGACACCCCGGTGTTTTGGACGCCGTTCGGCCAGGCCGTGATCATGGTCCTGATCCAGCTGGGCGGCTTCGGCGTCATGTCCTTCGGTGCGCTGCTCGGCGTCCTGCTGGCCGGCAGGCTGGGGCTCAGGTCCCGTATCTCGGCCGCGGCCGAGACGAAGAGTGCAGGGTTCGGCGACGTTCGGACGGTGCTCTTGGGCGTCCTGCGCATCTCCTTTCTGACCGAGGCCGCACTGGCAGTCATCCTGATGCTCCGGTTCATGACCGGTTACGGCTACTCCCCCGGCCGTGCCCTGTGGGAGGGCGTTTTCCACTCGGTGTCGTCGTTCAACAACGCGGGCTTCGCCCTGTACTCGGACAATCTGATGGGGTTCGTCGGCGACCCGTTCATCTGCCTTCCGATCGCCACAGCGGTCATCATCGGGGGCGTCGGCTTTCCGGTCCTGATGGAGCTCTCCCGGCATTACCGCCCCATCCACTGGAGCATGAACACCAAACTGGTCCTCAGCGGCACCGCCGTACTGCTGACGCTCGGAACGGTGTTCATCACCGTCGTGGAGTGGGGCAACCGTGCGACGCTCGGGGCGCTGTCTCCGGGCGAACGCGTCCTCGCGGGCTTCTTCCAGTCCGTCATCACGCGGACAGCCGGATTCAACAGCGTGGACATCTCCGAACTGCACCCGGTGACCTGGATGGGCATGGACATTCTGATGTTCATTGGCGGCGGGCCGGCCAGCACGGCCGGTGGCCTGAAAATCACCACCTTTGCGGTGCTGTTCTTCATTCTGTCTACCGAAGTCCGCGGCGGCGCCGCCGTCAACATCTTCGGCAAGCGACTCTCCCGCTCGGTCCACCGCCAGGCCATCACCGTGGTGCTGCTGGCCATCGCGCTGGTGGTCATGGCCACCATGGTCCTGATGTTGATGACCGGCTTCGGCCAGGAGCAGCTTCTCTTCGAGGTCGTTTCGGCCTTCGCCACGGTCGGACTCTCCACCGGCATCACCGCCGCGCTGCCCCCTGCCGGCCAGATCATCCTGGTGGCGTTGATGTTCATCGGCAGGCTGGGCCCGGTCACGCTGGCATCCGCGCTAGCCCTCCGGCGGCGCCCCATCCTGTACGAATACCCCAAGGAAAGGCCGCTCATTGGCTAAATTGCATCCCCTCTTTCCCCGCACACCCGAGCGCAGCCACGAGGTGCAGACGGTCGCCGTCATCGGGCTGGGCCGCTTTGGCGGAGCCGTGGCGCGCGAACTGGAAAGCCAGGGCACCCAGGTTTTGGGCATCGACAACAACGAAGACACCGTGCAGGCCTTCAACGGCCAGCTCACGCATGTGGTCCGCGCCGATTCAACCAAGGAAGAAGTCCTGCGCCAGCTCTCGGTGCACGAATTCGACCGCGTGGTGGTCGGCATCGGCAGCGACGTCGAAGCGAGCATCCTGACCACCTCGCGGCTGCTGAAGTTCGGCACCCGGGCCATCTGGGCGAAGGCGATCAGCGAGCCGCACGCGGAAATCCTCGGACAGCTCGGCGTGCTGCACGTCGTCCGCCCGGAAAACGACATGGGCCGCCGCATCGCCCACCTGGTCCGCGGCGCCATGCTCGACTACGTCGAGTTCGAAGACAACTTCGTCATGATCCGCACTACTCCGCCGACTGTCGCACGGGACCGGCCGCTCGAGGTGCTGCAGCTGCGCTCCAAGTTCGACATCACCGTGGTGGCGGTGAAGCGCCAGGGCGGCGTCTGGGAGCACACCACCGGCCAGACCGTCTTGTACGACGACGACCAGATCATTGTGCAGGGCAGCAAGGCCAAAGCCGAGGCGTTCAGCGCCCTCGTTTAGCCTCCAAGGACCATCGCCAGGAACCCGACGACGGCGGAAAGCACGCCCACCGCGGTGAGGATTTTGCCCAGCAGCAGCACGATCCGGCCCGGCGGCTCCGGTTTGGAAACCTGCCAGCGGTTCGGTCGGCGCGCGTCGTAATACACCAGCACGTCGGAACCTGCCGACACATCGGAGCCCGTTCCGCTCGGAAAAACCCCTTCGAGGAACCCGTGCCGGGTGTCGAACCAGCGCACCCCACGGCGCCGGCCGTCCTGGAACGCCACCCCGTCCGCGCTGTGCCACCGGGTTCCGGCCAGCCGGAGCACTCCGGCCACCAGCAGCAGCAGCAAACCCGGAACAAGGGCAGCCCACGTCAGCACTTCGGACACCAGTCCGATAGACGCGGCAAGATCTGGCATGGACAGATCGTATGCCACCAGAAGAATGCGGCGGGAACCTATTGATGACTAACCCTTCGTGTGTCTCGTCCCGCACGGACCAAGAGCTGACACGCCGCGTACCGCGGGCGGCGCACCTCCTGTACCGTCGCAGTATGGCCTGTTACGGTCGGCACGCTGCGACTTCGCTTGTAGTTTTGCCAGCGCCTGTAACGCCCGACCACCCACGTTCTACCATTGGTGGCATCAGCCCTTGAGCGGTTGGCGCCACCATTTTCCGGAGGTTTTTTGTGACCAGTATGCCTGCAGCGCAGGACGCGTTCTACGCCGAACCCGAACCCGACCTCGCACCCGAGTCGGCGGTCGAGATCACCTCGCCCGCCGCCGTCGTACGCCTCACCGAGCGTCCCGACGTGGTCAAGGTCAAGGGCGGCTACGCACTGGTCAATACCTCCCTCACGCCGCACCAGGCGATGGTGGAGGACCTGCTGTTTGTCCGCAAGGTGCTGGACGAAGCACGGATCCCCTACCTGCTGGTGCGCGGCAACGATGCCCGTCCGGTGGTGGCGGTGAACTGGGAAAAGCGCGACGAACTGCGTGAAGCCTTGGTGGCGGCGTGCGCGGACGAGCCGTTCTACTCGCTGACCGTGGACGCGAAGAAGAAAACCGCGCGGCTGGTGGCCGACGGCACGCTCGCCGACGGCGACCGGGCACGCGCCTTTCGGCTGTACCGCCCGCGGATCGAGCCGGCCGGCGGGCTGCGCTACGGCCAAGGCACCGGCGTGCAGGTGGAGCTGTGGCGCTGGGACAACGAGCTGATCCACTTGCCGATCGAAAATTCTTTGACGCGCCGCACCCTGCCGGCCGCGGAGGCCGTGCGCGGCGAAGTGGAACGCTATGGGCACCGCTGGCCCACCATCGAGAACATGTTCGCCGACCACGCCACGGACATCGACTTCGAAATCGACATCGTCTTCTCCTGGGTGGACGGAAACAACCCGGAGTACCAGCGCTACCGGAACAGTTTCATGGAGCACGCGGTGGTGGGCGAAGGCGACGACGCCGATGCCCGCTTCCGCCAGATCGACGAACTGCGGTACGCGCTGCGCTCGGTCTACATGTTCGCGCCGTGGATCCGGCGCATCTTCATCTGCACCGACTCGCCGCTGCCGGCGTGGCTGGACGCGGAACACCCGGACATCCAAGTGGTGCGCAGCGAGCAGCATTTCCGCGACCCGTCGGTGCTGCCGGTGTTCAACTCGCAGGCGATCGAGGCGCAGCTGCAGCACATCGAGGGCCTGCGCGAGCACTTCCTGTACTCGAATGACGACATGTTCTTCGGCCGGCCGGTGGGCCCGGACATGTTCTTCTCCCCGGGCGGCATCACCAAGTTCGTGGAGGCGGACACCCGGATTGGTCTGGGCGACAACCACCTGGACCGTTCCGGCTTCGAGAATGCCGCGCGCGTGAACCGCAAGCTGCTGCACGACCGGTTCGGCAGGATCACCACCCGGCACCTGGAGCATTGCGCGGCCCCGCTGCGCAAATCAGTGATGCTGGAGATGGAGGAAGAGTACGCCGACGAATTCAAGGCGACCGCGGGCAGCCGCTTCCGGGCCAAGGACAACATCTCCGTGACCAACTCGCTCTACCACTACTACGCGCTGCTGACCGGCCGGGCCGTGACGAACCCCGGCGCCAGGGTCACGTACGTGGACACCACCATGTATTCGGGCCTGAAGCAGCTGGACAAGCTGCTGCAGAAGCGGAACCAGGATTTCTTCTGCCTCAATGACGGCAGTTTCCCCGAGGTCCCCGCCGAGGAACGCCAGCGCGTCGTGACCGACTTCCTGGCCCGTTATTTCCCGCTCCGGGCGCCGTGGGAGAAACCGCCGGCACAGTGACGTACGGGCCGGCGGTGCCGCCCATCCTCAGAAATGCGCCGGCGCCCGGATGAGGGTGGCCGCTTCAGAGGTGTGACGGCATCCGGCCCGGCCGCACGGCATCGGGAATGACGACGGCGCCGGCTTCCAGCCGCGCCCGGACCTCCTGCGCGGTCACCTGCCGGCCCACCGCCAGGCCTCCGCGGGCCGGCACCACCGAATGGACCACGGTGTCCTCGTAGACGTGCACCATGTTGTACGCTTGGGCGGCATCGCGGCCATGGGTGCTGCCAGCCTCGGCGGCCAGATCCTGGGTGTAGCAGGTGGCTGAGGCAACGGATACCGGAATGCCGGCAAGGGTGGCAGTAGTGGAATAGTGCAGGTGCCCGGCGATGATCGACTTCACGTCGCTGCCCCGCAGCACGCCGGCCAGCTCGGCTTGGCCGCGCAACTCCACCAGCACCGCCAGATCCTGGACGCTCGGCACGGGCGGGTGGTGCATGGCCAGGATCGTCCCGTGCGGCGCCGGCTCGGCCAGCTCGTCGGCCAGCCACTGGAGCTGTTCGTCTTCCAGCTGGCCGTAGTGCACGCCCGGCACTGTCGAATCCAAGGTCATCACCCGCAGGCCGTTGACGTCGTACACCCGGTCCAGCGGCTCCGAGCCGGCGGGCTCGTCCAGCAGCATGGTCTTCAGTCCCGCGCGGTCATCGTGGTTGCCCATGGCCCAGATCACCTGGGCTCCCAACCGAACGGCCGCAGGTTCGACGATCCGGCGGAGCCGGCCATAGGCTTCCGGCTCCCCTTTGTCAGCCAGATCGCCGGTGAAAACCAGGGCTTCGGGCCGGGAACCGGAGTCTTCCAGATCCTCGAAGATCTGCTCCAGCCTTGCCTCGCTGTCCACCGTCCCGTACAGGCGGCCGTCGCCACCGACCAAGTGCGTGTCACTGATGTGCAGTAAGAAGTGGTTTGGCCGCGGATGCTCGGCCTGACGGAACTCCATCATCTACCTTCTGCTGTTCGCCGGATGTGTGCTCTCCAGTCCACTAGAGACCATCCAAGCAGAAAAAGACTGAACTGTGGCTGAATATTGCCCGGCAGTTCGGTGGATTGCGGCTAAGTTTTTTCCACGATGCCGAGGTGGGCGGCGAACAACGGGGCCAGTTCGCTGATTTGGGCTGGCGTCATGGCAGCCCCGCGGAGGCCTTCCAGCCCGGCCAGTTCCCGGATTTCCAGACCGCGCAGATCAACGTGCTGCAGCCTCGCGCCGGTTACATCCAGCCGGCGCACCCGGCAGTCGGCGAAGGCCGCACGGCGGGCAGCTGCTCCGCCCAGGTCCAATTCGTCCACGAGGCACCCGGTGAACAGCACGTCCTGAAGTTGGGCTCCGCGCAGGTTCACGTAGCCCAGCTTGCAGTTGCGGATCTCCACCGACTCCCACTCGGACTCGTACACCTCGGCGGAGCCGAGGCGGGATTCCTTGATCATCACCCGGCGGAAGTGGGAGCGCGGCGCACTGAACTCCGGGGCCTCCAGCCGCTCGATGGCCACGTCCACGAAACGGGAGGAGCGCAGGTCGGCCCTGTCTGCGGACACCTGGCGGAGTCCGCACTCCGCCAGGGACAGGCCGGCCAACCGCAATGCGTCCAGTTGCGCATCGGCAAACAACTGCCCGCCCACGTGGGCCTCGGACACCAACGCCGATACCTCGCCGTCGGACAGCTCACCCAGGTCGGGGGCTTCAAGGCGTGGTCGGAAGTCGTCGGATTTAGCCATCTTCGGAGCATAGCCAAAGGTCCGGACAAAGGGGGTCCAACGCCGGATTCGCGCCGGGCGCTCTTCGCTGGGTGAACAACTAGTGCACAAAGGCCCTCTGACGGTGTTCCATAAGCAGCATGCAGATACTCATCCTGGGCGGGACGGCTTGGTTAGGACGTGAAATAGCCGCCGAGGGCCTGCGTCGCGGCCACGGCGTCACCTGCCTGGCCCGCGGCACCTCCGGAACGGTCCCGGCCGGAGCGCGGTTGATCCGCGCCGACCGAGATGCTGCCGACGGCCTGCACGGCGTTGCCGGCCGGCACTGGGATGCCGTGCTGGACCTCTCCCGGCAACCGGGTCAGGTCCGTCGCGCCGCAACAGCACTGGCCGGCACAGCGGGTCACTTCACCTTCGTGTCCTCGTGCAGCGTCTACGCCGACCACGGCGTGCCCGGTGCCGACGAAACGGCCGAGTTACTGCCGCCGCTGGAAGCGGACGTCATGGACTCGCCGGACGTTTACGGCGAAGCGAAGGTTGCCTGCGAGCAGGCGGTGCAGGAAGCCTTCGGCCCGGACCGCCGCCTCATGGTCCGCCCGGGGCTGATCGCGGGCCCCGGCGATATTACCGACCGCACCGGCTACTGGCCGCTGCGTTTCGCCCGGCCGGTGGCCGAGGATGCCGCCGTGCTTGTCCCGGAGGCGCCGGAGTTGGACACCCAGGTCATCGACGTCCGCGACCTCGCTGTTTGGCTCATCGCTGCCGCCGAACAGCGCCTGGCCGGCGGGTTCAACGCAGTCGGCGAGGTGGTTCGGTTCGCTGAGCACGTGGCCACCGCCCGCCGCGTCGCGGGCCACACCGGGCCGGTCCTGTTTCTGGACCAAAAGGAACTGGCGGCAGCAGAGGTCAATCCCTGGGCCGGTGAACGCTCGCTGCCGCTCTGGCTGCCGCTGCCCGACTTCGCCGGCTTCGCCTCCCGCAGCAACGCCGCCGCCAAAGCGGCCGGCTTGGCCTTGCGGCCCCTGGCAGAAACGCTGGCCGACACCCTGGCCTGGGAGTTGGAGGCCGGAGCCGACCGGCCACGCAATGCGGGCCTGGAGCCGGACGACGAGCGCCGGTTGCTGACCATCGCGCACCCGCCGCGCTGAAACCGCCGGGCCGGGCACCTGGTGCTCTGGGATGCGCCCGAAGGTGCCGCCGGGGACTTGCTGGCGCCGCTCAAGGACAGCGCGAAAAATCCTTGAGACACCCGGGACACAGTTGTAGCGTGACAGGCAGCAGCCTCACCGCACAGCCGCTGCCCAAGGAGGCACGCCGTGACCATTCCACCGCCGCCGGAGCCACCTGATCCGAACGAGCCGGGGCCCCGCCATCCGTTCCCGCCCGAGCCGAATCCGGATCCCTTCGCTCCACCCGCGCCGGAACGTCCCGAGCCGCGTCCGGACCCCTTCCCGCCCACGCCCGGGCCTCCGGAGCCGCCCCCGGACCCGGGGCCGCAGCCCCTTCCGCCGCAGCCGCAGCCCGGCCCCTTCCCCGACCCCGGACCGATGGTTCCGCCGCGAAGGCCCTAGCGTCCTGAGGGCGCGCCGCGGCAACGTCCCGCAACACAGCCGGGTCCGCCCTCCCGGCCACCCTAGAATGAACGCGTGACCGCTACCCTTCTGCGCGCATGACTTCGCGCCTGCACAGCCTCGTCGTCGAGACCCTTGGCAAGCGCATCGTCTCGGGGGAACTGACCGCCGGTGCCACCACGCATGCCGAGCAGTTCGAGGCCGAGCTTGGCGTTTCACGTTCCGTCATGCGCGAAGCCGTGCGCGTGCTGCAGTCGCTGGGGCTGGTCGAGTCGGTCAAGCGCATCGGCATCCGGGTTCTGCCGCCGGAGCACTGGAACAAGCTGGACCCGTCGGTGATCCGCTGGCGCCTGGCCGGCGACGGCAAGGGCGTCCAGTTGCGCTCCCTCACCGAGTTGCGCTCGGCCGTGGAGCCCGCTGCCGCCGAGCTGGCTGCGCAGCATTCGCCGCAGGACTTGTCCGCCGAGCTCATGGCTGTCGCGGCGAAGATGCGGGCGGTGGGCCGGGCCGGCGACCTGCAGCAGTTTTTGGAGCTGGACATCCACTACCACACGCTGGTGCTGGCCGCCTCGGGCAACGAGATGTTCGCCCAGATGCACTCGATGATCGCCGAAGTGCTCCGCGGCCGCACCGATTACGGGCTGATGCCTGCGCACCCGCACGAAGAAGCCCTGCAGTTGCATGTCGACGTGGCCGACGCGATCCAGTCCGGCCGCCCGGAAGCCGCCCGAGCGGCCATGGACCAGATCATGCGGCGGACCGTCGAGGAAGTACGCAGTGTCTGGGAGGACGAGCCGCGGCTGTTCGAAGAAGCCGCCACCTCGAATCCCGGAAACAGATAACGCCCCTTTCGAGGTCGAAAGGGGCGTTATCTGCGCGATTGTTCCGGGCAGTCCCCCGCCGGTTGGGCTAGGGCGCGACGGGTTGGTCGGCTACTGCGCGTCGTTAAACCGCAGCAATACCTTGCCGCTCTGGGCGGAGTCCCGTGCCATGCCGAATGCCTCCAGGGCGTCCGCGGCAGCGTATTCGTGGGTCATCACCGGGTCGGCGTAGAGGGATCCGTCGGCCAGCGCGGTGATGACTTCATCGATTTCGTCGTTGAAGCGGAAGGAACCCACCAACTCCAGTTCGCGGGTGATCGCCAGCGAGATCAGCGCCGGCTGCTCACCCGACGGCAGCAGTCCCACCATCACCACGCGGCCGCCGCGGGCTGCGCCGCGCACGGCCGAGGCCAGCCCGTGGTGGTTGCCCGACGATTCCAGGACAACGTCTGCCTCCACGCCTGCGATCGCCTCGGCATCGGTGGCCAGCAGCGTACGGCTCGCCCCGACTTCACGGGCGATGTCCAGCGGTTTCTCGTGCATGTCGACCGCGACGATCTCGGCCGCGCCGGCCCGCTTCAGCACCGCAACAATCAGCGCACCGATCGGGCCGCAGCCGATCACCAGTGCGCGCTTGCCGGCCACGTCCCCGGCGCGGGAAACCGCATGCCAGGCCACGCTGGCCGGCTCCACCAGGGCAGCCCGCCGCAGCGGCAGGTTGGCCGGCAGTTCCCGCAGCATCCGGGCAGGCAGATTGATGTAGCGGGCGAACGCCCCCTCGGTATGCGGGAAGCGCGCGGCGCTGCCCAGGTACGTGCAACCCGGCGACAGGTTGGGCCGGTCCGCCGGATACTTGGACCCGTCACCGGGGCCAGGTGTCGCCGGATGCACGGCCACCGCGGTGCCCGCTGCCGGTCCGCTGCCGTCGGCTGCTGCCGCCACGACCGTCCCGACGACCTCGTGGCCCAGCAGCATCGGCGCCTTCAGGATGGATTCGCCCGCGGCGCCGTGCTGCCAGTAGTGCAGATCGGAGCCGCAGATGCCGCCGTAGGCAATCTCCACCACGGCTTCGTCCGGCTGGGCCGGCGCGAGGGCCACCGGTTCAACCCGCAGATCACCGGCCGCATGGGCCACTACGCCGAGGGACTGTGCTGGAAGGTTTGTCATGGAAACTGCCTTTCGATAATGCTGCAAAACTACGACGGCGGTGCGCCGCCGTGGGTGCGGGTGGCGCGCGAACGGCGTCAGACGACGGTGGTCATGCCGCCGTCGATGAACACCACCTGGCCGTTCACAAAGTTGGACGCGTCGGAGGCCAGCCAGAGGGCCGGTCCCACGATGTCCTCCACGGTGCCCCAGCGGTGTGCCGGGGTCCGGCCCAGGATCCAGTTGTTGAACGCTTCGTCGTCCACCAGGTTCTGGGTCATCTCGGTGTGGATGTAGCCCGGGGCAATAGCGTTGATCTGCAGTCCGTGGCTGGCCCACTCGGCGGTCATCGCCCGGGTCAGGTTGCGGATGCCGCCCTTGGACGCCGTGTAAGGGGCGATCGTCGGACGCGCCAGATCGGTCTGGACGGACGCGATGTTGATGATCTTCCCGGCGCCGCGTTCGATCATGTGCCGGGCGGCCTCGCGGCCCACCAGGAACGCGCTGGTCAGGTTGGTGCGCAGCACGCGCTCCCAGTCGTCCACTTCCAGGTCAAGCATCGGCACCCGGTGCTGGACGCCGGCGTTGTTGACGAGCACCCACAAAGGGCCCACTTCGCGCTCGACCCAGGCCACGCCGTCGGCCGCTGCCTGGGCGTCCGTAACATCGAAGGCGCGGGCGTAAATCCGGTCCGTGCCGAACTCGGCCGCCAGTTCCGCCCGGGTGCCTTCCAGCCGCTCTTCGTCCAACCCGTTCAGCACCACCACGGCACCAGCGGCGGCGAGACCGCGGGCTATCGCCTTGCCAATCCCCCGGCTGGAACCGGTCACCAGCGCCACCCGGGAGGAAATGTCGAACATATTCACGGTCATGTGTCTCTCCAAACGCGGACGGGACGGCCGCAGCCGCCCCGTCCATGATGCCCAAGGTTTACTAGAAGTTAGTGGCGATCAGGTAGATGGCCAGTGCCAGCACAAAGCCGACGATGCCCACCAGCGCCTGGCCCACGGTCCAGGTCTTCAGCGTGGTCTTAGTGTCCATCTGGAAGAACCGGCTAACCAGCCAGAAGCCCGAGTCGTTCACGTGGCCGGCGAACACCGAGCCGGCGGCCAGCGCCAGCACGATGGCGGCCAGTTCCACCGGGTTGAAGTCGGGGTTGCCCATCACGACCGGCTGAACCAGCGCGGCCGCGGTGGTCAGCGCCACCGTGGCGGAGCCCTGGGCCACGCGGACGACGGCGGCAATCACGAAGCCGGCCACAATGATCGGCAGGCCGATGGCGTCCAGCGAGCTGGCGATGGCGTTGCCGATGCCGCTCGAGCGCAGCACGCCGCCGAACATCCCGCCGGCGCCGGTGATCAGGATGATCGAGCAGACCGGGCCCAGCGCGCTGTCCACCACGGTCTCAACGAGGCTGTGCTTCTTGCCCTGGCGGTGGCCCAACAGCCACATGGCCAGGAGCACGGTGATCAGCAGCGCGACCGGGGTTTCACCGATCGTGCGCAGGACCTGTACCCAGGTGTCCTCCAGCGAGACAACCTTGGCGGTAGCGAGCATGTTCAGGCCGGTGTTGAGGAAGATCAGCAGCAGCGGCAGCAGCAGCAGGAAGAAGATGGTGCCAAGCTTCGGGGACGAGCGGAATTCGGACTCCGCCGAACCCTTCGGGGCGTCCAGGATATCCGGCACAGCGATGTTGAACCGGCGGCCCAGGAAGTGGCCGAACAGGTAGCCCACCAGGTACCAGGTCGGGATGGCAATGACCAGGCCCAGAATCAGGACCAGCCCGACGTCGGCGCCCAGCAGGCCGGTAGCGGCCACAGGGCCCGGGTGCGGCGGCACGAAGATGTGCATGACGGAGAAGGCGGTGGCTGCGGGGAACGCATAGGTCAGCAGCGATCCGCCCAAGCGTCGTGCCACGGTGAAGATGATCGGCAGCATGACCACGAGGCCGGCATCGAAGAAGATCGGGAAACCGAACAGCAGCGAGGCCACGGAGAGCGCCAGCGGAGCACGCTTCTCGCCGAACTTGTTGATCAACGCCTGCGTCATGACGTCGGCGCCGCCGGAGACCTCCAGCATGCGGCCGAGCATGGCGCCCAGACCAACCAGCAGGGCCACGCTGGCCAAGGTTCCGCCGAAGCCGCCCAAGAGCGTCGGCATAATGTCTGCGGCCGGAATGCCGGTCGCCACTGCGGTGAGCAGGCTGACAATAATCAGCGACAGGAACGCGTGCACGCGGAACCGCATGATCAGCACCAGCAGCAGCGCAATGGCTGCCACGGCGACGAGCAAGAGGCCGGGCGTGCTCAACGTCCAATTGAGCTCGAGTTCGGTCATCGTTGTCCTTTGTTGTAGTGAATGGTCGCCCGACGAATCATCGGTTCAAACCGTGTGGGTTGTTGGCTTGGCTGCAGGCGCCCGCCGGTTCTAGCTCCCCGTCGAACCGGCCTGGTCCCGCAAGTAGTTCTCCACCAGCGCGGCAATCCGCTCCGGCGAATCCTCGACGGACACTTCAAGTCCGGCCTCGTCATCGCCCAGCGGTTCCAGTGTCTGGAACTGGGAGTCCAGCAGCGTCGGGGGCATGTATTCGTGGTCACGTCCGCTGATCCGTTCAGCGATGAGTTCCTGGCTGCCGGTGAGGTGGATGAACCGGGTTTCCGGGGCGAAGGAGCGGATGAGGTCGCGGTAGCTGCGCTTGAGCGCCGAGCACGCAACAACGGTGGTGGTTCCGCGTGCCAGTTCCTCGGCCATTACCTGGCCGATGGCGCTCAGCCACGGGTGGCGGTCGGCGTCGGTCAGCGGATGGCCGGAGGCCATCTTTTCCTTGTTCTCCGCACTGTGAAGATCGTCGCCGTCAATGAATACCAGCCCCAGGTGCCGTGCGACGGCGGCACCCACCGTCGATTTTCCGCACCCTTGGACACCCATGACCACCAGCGGGGGATATTGCAGAGACATTGGGCAGAACTCCTCAGACGCTTCATTACATCTGATTTGGTGACCAATCTCTCGCCATTAAATCAGATTTATCCGTGACAAGTTATCACTGGCTCACAGCGTCCGACAAAAAACGGCCCTTTTCGTCTGCGGCGATCCGCCCAGGTGCCGCTGAGGCCGGTAACGAAACAACCTTCGCTTGCGTCCTGTCCGTATCGCAGCGGGCCTGGCGAGGCTACATTTGTCTTATACGGTGTCCGGCGCGGCACCATCTGCGGCGCCGCGGAGCCCGAGGAGGTCGGAATGTCCTTATCGGATGAAGAACAGCAGCGCCTGGACAGGCTGGGACATCAGCTCGAGAATGACGACCCGCGCCTCGCCCGCTCACTGTCGACTCGTGGCGTGATGGTCTTCGGGCACATAGTCAGCGCCGGAACACTGCTTGCGGTCGCCGGCGCAGTACTGCTGTTCATCGGCCTGGCGGGAAACTCGCTGCTCCTGGCCATGCTTGGGCTCATCGCTCTCGCGGCCGGAGCCATCCGCGGCAGCGTGGATTTCGTGTCCCGCCACCGCCGCCTTTAGACGCTCCCCCGGGGGCCGAGGCGCGCAGGTGCCCGGCGCGCCCCGGTCCGGTGTAGTTTGCACACCATGCGCGCCGCCGCGGTGCAAGCACGTCCGTAAAACCATCGCCTTCACGCCATGTCGATGCGAACCACGTCACGTTCGTTACCTGTGTGTGTCACAACAACGGTGTCATAACACACACCATCATGTACTTTTGCTCAAGCGCGTTCCTCGGCAGCAGTGCACCCGCACGAGAAGAATGCAGCGGATGAGTTCAGTTCAAAGGTGAAAGAGGTCTCCTGTGACACAGGTTCAAACGGATGCGGTCCCGGACGCAGCTGAACAGCAGCCCGTCCGCAAATCGGCAGGACACATCATTGTCGATTCGCTGATTGCGCACGGCGTCGAACGAACCTACGTTGTTCCGGGCGAGAGCTACCTGGAAGTGCTGGACGGCCTGCACACTTCCACCATCGACACCATCGTCTGCCGCCACGAAGGCGGCGCAGCCTACATGGCCGAGGCCGACGGGAAGATGAACCAGCGGCCGGGCATCGCCATGGTCACCCGCGGGCCCGGCGCCGCCAATGCACATGTTGGCCTGCACACCGCCTGGCAGGACTCGACCCCCATGGTGCTATTCGTGGGCCTGATCCCCTTCGAGCACCGTGACCGTGAAGCCTTCCAGGAATTCGACATCAAGTCCTGGTTCGACACCGGTGCCAAGCGCGTCATGGTGCTGGACCACCCGGAACGCGCTTCCGAAATTGTCGCCGAAGCGATGTTCGCGGCCATGAGCGGCCGGCCGGGCCCCGTCGTCGTCGGTCTGCCCGAGGATGTCATCCGCGAAGAAGTCGAGGCAACGCTGCACCCGGTCATTCCCGTCGCCCAGGGCGGCATGACGGTCACGGACTGGAAAGCGCTGAAGGCTGCGCTGAAGGAAGCCGAGAAGCCGCTCTTCGTCGTCGGCGGCAATGACTGGACCGAGGAAGGGTCCCGCGCCCTGGCGACGTGGCTCGAAGAGCACAACATCGCCGCTGCGGTCGAATGGCGCTGCGAGGGCACCATTCCCTTCGATTCCCCCTCCTACGTGGGGCCGATCGGTTACGGACGGCCGAAGCCCACGTACGACCTGCTCGAAGAAACCGATCTGCTGGTCTTCGTCGGAACCGTTCCGGGCGACGTCATCACCGACGGTTTCCTGGTCCGACAGGACTGGTCCAAGAAGAACTTCCTGGTCACCATCGACCCCTCGCTGCGCGGCCGCTCCGGCCCCGTCTCCTACCAGATCGTGGCCAAGCCGGACGTCTTTGTCCGCGACCTGGTCATGATGGACCTGCCGGTGAAGGAAGAGTGGAAAGACTTCACCCAGCGCATGCGCGGCGAGCAGGTGAAGTTCGCTGCCCTGCCGCCGGCCGAGCCCACCGACGGGCCGGCACGGATGGACACCATGATGGCCAACCTGGTCGCCATCCTGCCGCGGGACGCCATGATCACCCTGGGCGCCGGCGAGCACACCAACTGGGCGCACCGCTACTTCCCCACCCATGACTACGCCTCCATGCTCTCGGCACGCAACGGGTCCATGGGCTACTCCGTCCCCTCGGCCATCGCCGCCTCGCTGGCGCATCCGGGACGCCGCGTGGTGACCATCGCCGGCGACGGCGAGTTCCTCATGAACGGCCAGGAACTGGCCACCGCTGCCCAGTACGGTGCCACTCCGCTGGTGATCGTCATGGACAACCAGGAATACGGCACCATCCGCACCCACCAGGAGCGCTGGTACCCCGAACGCATCTCCGGCACACAGCTGAAGAACCCCGACTTCGCGCTGATGGCCCAGGCCTTCGGCGGCTTCGGTGTGAAGGTGGAGCAGGACGCCGAGGTGCCCGCAGCCCTCGAGGCTGCCCTCAAGGCCATTGACGAGGACAAGACGTTCGCGCTGATCCATCTGGTAGTCGAACAGCGGGTCAAGGCGTACTGATCCTGCTCGGATAACTGCACGCTGGTGGCCGGGGCATGATGCCCCGGCCACCGGTTTTTCCGGTTCAGTCGGC
>NZ_JBNHHB010000088.1:0-20072 GCF_059091905.1 Arthrobacter sp. Dra40 | reverse complement strand
CGACAGAAACCAGATTGGGGCGGTTCAGCGTTGGATGCGCCGGGGTACTGGGGGCATGGGTTGCAGTTGTCACAAGGCCATTATGTCTATAAATCCGTCCAGTTCACCAATGCATTTGAACGTGTGGCGCCGCGTTTGGGTTCCGGGGCCGCAGTATTCCGCGGAACGGCGCGGAAGTTAACAATCCGGAAGTTTCTACAAAACGTAGATAACCTAGGGAGGTGACGACCGAACCCAACGCTCAGAACGCACCCACGTGGCCCGAGATGATCTCGGCCCTGATCTCACGGCAGGACCTCACCACGGCCCAAACGCAGTGGGCGATGAACACGATCATGTCCGGCGGGGCCTCCGACGCACAGATGGCTGGCTTCCTGGTCGCACTGCGCGCCAAGGGGGAGACGGTCGAAGAGTTGACGGGGCTGGTGGAAGCCATGGTCGCCAACGCCAGACCGATCGACATACCGGGCGAGAAACTGGACATCGTTGGTACCGGCGGAGACCGGCAGAATACCGTGAATATCTCGTCCATGGCTGCCTTGGTGTGCGCGGGGGCAGGGGCACGGATCGTCAAGCACGGAAACCGCGCCGCGTCGTCCTCGTCCGGTTCTGCCGACGTGATCGAAGCCTTGGGCGTGCGGCTCGACCTTCCGGTGGAGCGGGTGGCGCAGACCGCCGTCGAAGCCGGCATCACTTTCTGCTTTGCACAGGTCTTCCACCCGTCGATGCGCTACGCCGGCGCCGTCCGCGGCGAGCTGGGCGTGGCCACGGCTTTTAACTTCATGGGTCCGATGACCAATCCGGCACATCCCACGGCCGCTGCCATCGGCGTTGCCGACGCCCGGCTGGCGCCGCTGATTGCCGGCGTGCTGGCTGCCCGCGGCATCCGCGCGTTGGTTTTCCGCGGCGGCGACGGTTTGGACGAGTTGACCACGACCGGCCCTTCCTCGGTGTGGGAAGTGCGCGGGGGTGCTGTGGCGGAATACGAGCTGGATCCGCTGGACCTCGGCATCGCCCGTGCCACCTTGGACGATCTGCGCGGCGGCAACGCCGCGGCGAATGCGGAAGTCGTGCGCCGAGTCCTGGCGGGCGAGAAAGGGCCCGTCCGCGATGCCGTTGTCCTCAACGCCGCCGCCGCCTTGGTGGCCAATGACACAACCGCGGACGCGCCGCTGCTGCAACGCCTGGCCACCGGTCTCGAGCGTGCCAATGAAGCCATTGACAGCGGCGCCGCTGCCGGGGCTTTGCAGCGTTGGATCGACGCCACCGGCTGACCGCAGCCACCCGACCGCTGCAGCAAACCTTAACCACGACGCAGCAGCAACCCTTAACCGCGAGTGCCCCGGGCTGATGTCCGGGGCACTCGTGGTCTTCGGCGAGCCTAGTGTTCGAAGCCGAGCGAGAAGGCGGCATCCAAGTCGTGCTTTGAATAGGCCCGGAAGGCGATGTGTGTGGTGGTCGCCTGCACGCCCTTGACCTTCGAGAGCCGGTCGGCGATGACATCGGCCAGCTCGTCGTGCTTGGAAACGCGGGCCACGGCGATCAAATCCCATTCGCCGGTGACCGAGTAGACCTCGCTGATGCCGTCGATCTCGGAGATTTCCTGGGCGCACTCCGGGATCCGGGTGGCATCGGTCCGGATGAGAACGAATGCTGTAGCCACTGCACTGCCTTTCTGCTGGAGGTGGATTTTCCTATAACCGAGGTTATTCCACGCGTCGTCCGAAGCGTAGTTTGATGACCAGCGCGGCTAGCGCCCGCCATCCCAGCAGGAACGCGCCCAGGACCAGGAAAGTGACGATCTGGAAGGACAGGGCCAGCCCGCCGCCCGCGAGGCCCCGCAGGGCAAGGCCGAGGACCACCGCCGCCAGCCAGACGACGACGCCGGAGGGCCAGAGGGCAGCCGGCCGGCGCCAGGCCCGGGAGGCGAGCCAGCCGCCCATCGCCCCGGCCAGGAACGGGGCCGCGGTGAGCAGGATTCCGGCCGGGGCAAGTCCATGTTGGTGGGTGTCCCGGCCGGCCGTGGCGAAAATCACGACAGCGGCCAGGTCCAGAACAAGCGCTGATGTCACCAAAGGGATTCCGGCCCGCAGCCGGGGAGAAGTTTCAGTCACCCCTCCACAGTATCGGCCTCGGACCGGAGTACGATGCGGGAGACGGGCCGGGAGGCCTGAAGCCCGGGGCCGCCGACCGGAAGGGCTCAACCCGGGCGCTGGGGGAGGAGCAGCAGCCATGAAACTGGTGCAGGTTGCGCTGGGCGTGACGGAGCTCGAGCGGGCTACCCGTTTCTACACCGACCTCCTGGGCTATCCGCCGGCAGGAGTCTTCAATCCGCCAGGGCTGGTGTTTTTCGATCTGGACGGCGTGCGGTTGCTGTTGGAGGCCGGAGCGCCGGCGGCACTCTTGTATCTGCGAGTTCCCTCGGTCCGGGGGCGGATCGAGGAGTTGCGCCGGCACGGAATCCTGGTCGTGGAGGAGCCGCAGGTGATCTTCCGGCACGACGACAACTCTCTGGGGCCTGCCGGCACAGAGGAGTGGATGGCCTTCATCCGTGATTCGGAAGGTAACCTGCTGGGTCTGGTCAGCCACGAGCCGGCAGAGTAGGCCTTAGCTTGTGCAAAGGCCGCACAAGCCTGCATACTTGTTCTGAGGGTAACAAGGGAGCACGTTTGTATGTTCGTGTTGACGGTCGACCAACGCCGGTCCCGGGGCCGGCAGGACCTTGTCCCGGGAGCACTGAGCGACTTGAACAGTGACCCGGGGCGCCCGCTGCTCCGAAACTTTGAACGCACGGCTGGAGACGAGATGCAGGCAGTAGTCGCCGATGCCTCCGTGGCGGCGGACCTGGCCTTGAACCTTGCTCTCAGCGGCCGCTGGAGTGTCGGTATCGGCGTGGGCGGGGTCGTTGATCCGCTGCCGGAGTCCACCCGGGCCGGGTCGGGCGAGGCTTTCGAGCGCGCACGGGAAGCAGTGACTGCAGCAAAGACCTCGCCGGGCAACCTTGCGGTCTCCGGTGCCCGTGCGGAGGCTGGGCACGCCGAAGCGGTGCTGCAGTTGTTGGTGTCGGTGGCGCGCAAGCGGAGCAGGGAGGCGACCGAGGCCGGCGTCCTCAGCGATGAGGGGCTCACCCAGCAGCAGATCGCCGACCATCTGGGAATTACCCAGCAAGCTGTCTCAAGCAGGTTGCATAGTGGACTCTGGCAGGAGTGGCGCCGGGCACGGCTGGCCGCACAGGCCCTGCTGGAAGGGGCAGACCGGTGAGCGTTGTGGCACTCGTGGTGCTCTGCGTAGCCGCCGCTGTGGCCGCTCCCATGTACTTTGAGCGGTTCCAGGGAGCCGGCAACCGGTGGTTGTATGCCGCCAGCACCGTGTCCCTGCTGCTCTTGGGCGCGGCAGGACTGCTGGCTGTCGTCGGGCACGGCGGT
Organism: Arthrobacter sp. Dra40; assembly: GCF_059091905.1. NCBI lineage: Bacteria > Bacillati > Actinomycetota > Actinomycetes > Micrococcales > Micrococcaceae > Arthrobacter > Arthrobacter sp. Dra40. The sequence continues at coordinate 16,647 of NZ_JBNHHB010000088.1, read as the reverse complement.
CTTGGCCCGGTGGCCTATGCCCTGGGCGTCGCCGCGGCCGCCGTGGGGGGCGGGCCGGTCACTGTGACCATCTTGCGGTTGTCGTTCAATGCCTCCCACCCGGACAACAACACGGATCCGGAAGAGTCGCCGGTGCTCCGCGGCGGCGCCTGGATCGGCGTGCTGGAGCGTACTGCGATTGCGGCCACCCTGCTGGCCGAATGGCCGGAAGGTCTGGCGGTTGTCCTCGCAGTGAAGGGGTTGGGCCGGTATTCAGAGCTCGGCCAGTCCGGGGCGGCCGAGCGGTTTATCCTGGGCACCTTCGCCAGTGTTCTGTGGGCTGCAGCAGCCACGGGCATCGCCGTCCTCGTGCGCTGAGCGGGCGCAGCCCATGGGCATCGCCGTCCTCGTGCGCTGAGCGGGCGCAGCCGATGGGCTTCGCCGGCCTCATGCGCTGAGCCGGGGCCGGCAACCGTTTACTCGTCAAAGCGTGTGGTGGCCGGGCCGGCCAGCGGCTCTACGATGCCGCGCGCAACCTCACGAAGTTTGATGTTCCGTGCGTTTGACGCGCGGCGGAGGATCTCCATGGCGCGGCCTTGGCTGCAGGAGTTTTGGGCCATCACGATGCCGGCCGCCAGATTGATCGTGGTCCGGGACTCCAACGCCGCCTCCAGCTGGGCCGCGCGCCTCGCTTGCCGGTCCATCCGTACCGCAAGCATGAGGGGTTTGGCCGCGAGGCGCGCAAACCGGGAGGCTGCGGCAAGGTGCGCCTCGGAGAATCCGCGGGCTTGGCCGTGATAGCAAGACAGGACCGCGCCGGTGCCACCGCCGTCGATGTTCAGTCGGAGCGGCACCGCAAGGACCGCGCCGATTCCGGCAGACGCTGCCTCCGCCATGAAGCCCCGCCAGCGCGTCTCTGCTGAGACATCCCGCACCAGGACCGCGGCCCCGGCGCGCATGGCACTCACCCCGGGTCCGTCGTCGTTCTGGTGCTGGTAATCCTCCAGCGCGGCTGCCGGGCCCTGACCGTTGGAGGCGGTGCGCCCACCGTGGCCCTGGTGCAGGAGTGCCGTGCAGGTTACAGTTCCGCCCGGCTCCACGGTTGCGGCCGCGTGCCGGGCCAGACGGTACAGGAAGCCCTGCAGATCCTCGCTGCTCAGCAACGCGTCTTGGATTTGTTCTACCAGGTGTGCCTCTGGCCCGGCCTCGTGCATGGCAGCCACCCCGAACACGGTGCCCATCAGGCGACGGGCACGCAGCCTTCGTTTTGTCCCTGTGAGATATGTTACGCGGTTGTTGCCTCTGTCACACGGCTCCTCTTATGATTGTCACCGGTCAAGGAGCGGCCAATGGGGAACTTTCAAGGGGAAAATATGGATCCCAAATTGCGCGTGGTCGTTCGTGTGGATATCGATAGGGAATCCGCCAGCATTGAAGTGCGCGGACATGTAACAACCCGGAACATGGTGGCACTGTATTCGCTGGTTCGCCGCACCAGTGCCCTCGCCTCCGGCCTGGGCGTCACCATCAACCTGGAGCATGCGCGTATCGAAGCCGAAGCGCTTGAGGAACTCCACGGCTGCAGTGAGAGCAAGCAGCTGCCCGGTTATGCGTCGCCTGAGGGCCAGGGCTACCGCTTGCGGGTGATCGATCCACCGGATGCGCGCAACGAAGCCATGTCGCTGGCCGGCGCCGCCGGCTGAGTCGGCCAACGCAGGGGAGGAGCCCGTTATGCAGAAGATCACACCGTGCCTCTGGTTCGACGGCGAGGCCGAAGAGGCCGCCGGGTTTTACGTCCAGCTGTTCAAGAACTCCAAGATCCTGGACGTGACGCACTACGGCGAAAGCGGACCCGGCACCGAAGGGCAGGTCCTGACCGTCGAGTTTGAACTGGACGGTCAGTCCTTTACCGCCCTGAATGGGGGAGCGCAGTTCACCTTCAACGAGGCGGTGTCCTTGCAGGTTGATTGCGAGGACCAGGCCGAAGTTGACAGGCTTTGGGATGCGCTGACGGCCGACGGCGGCGCCGAGAGCCAGTGTGGCTGGCTCAAGGACAAGTACGGCTTATCGTGGCAAATCATTCCCTCGGCGCTGCCGGGGTTGATCGGCGGACCGGATCCGCGCAAAGCCCAGCGCGCCATGGAAGCGATGCTGCAGATGAGGAAAATAGACATCGGCGAGCTCCAACGCGCGTACGACGCCGGATAGGCACCGGACAGGCACCGGACAGGCGAAACACGCCTGCGGGGCCCCCGGGTGGAGGAGCAGCCGTGGAGCTCTACGAATTTGCCTCGCTGGACGCCGTGGGACTCCGGGAGTTGCTGCGCAACGGCGACATCACGGCGCCTGAGGTCCAAGACTCCGCCCGCGCCGCGGTCGGGTCGGTCAACCCGGACCTGAACGCCCTGACCATGCCGCTGCTCGACGAGCCACAGGCTTATGACGCTGGCGGCGCGTTTGCAGGCTTGCCGTTCCTGATCAAGGACAGCTCTCCTTTTGCCCGCGGCATGCCCTTTACCCTGGGCAGCCGGGCCATCCGGGGAGCGGTTGCGGCAGAGGACCACCCGCTGATGTCCAGCTTCCGGTCCGCGGGGCTGGCTGCTCTTGGCCAGACCACCGCGCCCGAGCTAAGCCTGAGCTTTGCCACCGAGTCGCGGCGGTACGGGATCACCCGGAATCCTTGGGCGCTGGACCGGGGCGCGGGAGGTTCCAGTGGGGGCGCTGCCGCACTGGTCGCGGCCGGCGCGGTTCCGCTGGCCCACGGCAATGACGGAGCAGGCTCGCTGAGGATTCCGGCCGCCTGCTGTGGTGTGGTCGGTTTGAAACCGAGCCGGGGCCGGACACCCCGTACCCTCTCGCTGTGCGCGCCCGGGCGGGAGCCCTCCGTCGAATTCGCCGTGACGCGAACGGTCCGCGATGCCGCCTATTTGCTGGATGCCGTTGGGCTGCCGTTCCCGGGGGAAACACAGGGGAGCGGGCGCCATGTCGCCGCACTTTCCAGTGCGTCCCGATGGTTGCGCCTGGCGGTCAGCACCGAGCCCTGGGCACACGCTGCCGTTGATGAGCAGGTTGCGGCCGCAGCCGTTGCTGTTGCCGGCACGCTGGCGTGGATTGGACACGCAGTGGAGCAGGCGAAACCGAAGCTGGAGGCGGAAGACGTCGTCGAGGGGGAGATGTTGGGCATCTATGCCGCCGGCCGGGCCGTGCTGAACTCGCCTCGGCCGGTCGACGCATCCCTCCTGGAGGCCATGTCTCAGAAGGTCCTAAAGGAGACGTCAGCAGCAGGTTTCGACGCCTTCAATGCGGCGGTGCTGGCCCAACAGCGGGTGACGGCCGCCGTCGACCGCTTCTTCGAAAACCACGACCTCTTGGTCACGCCCACGCTCGCCCGACTGCCGCTTTGCCACGGTGCGCTCAACTATGACGACCCCACGGGTGACATCCGGTCCTGGCTGCGCCGCCTTTTCGACTACGGACCGTTCACGGCGGCATTCAACGTGTCAGGTCACCCTGCCATCAGCCTGCCCTTGGGGGAGAGCCGCGAGGGGCTGCCGATAGGTGTGCAGCTGGTGGCGCCGATGGGTCGGGAGGACTTGCTCCTGCGCGTGGGAGCAGAGCTGGAGCAGGCCATGCCGTGGAAAGACCGGCAGCCGTCCATCTTCGTGAGTTAGCCTCGGCCTGCCGGCGGTTCGGAAGGCCCGGTGTGTGGGCGGCGGGGTCGGCATACATCGACCGCCCTTGTGGCTTCTCCAACGCGGGCGTATACCGGAGGTATGTTTACCCCGGTTGGGCCCTTGGTGCATTGGCTGGAATTCATCGCCTGGAGCGTCGCCCTTGTGGGCATAGTGGTCTTCCTGCTCGCTGCGGACTCGGTGGTGCTTTCGCATCCCCGCGGCGAACGGCTGACCCAGGACCGGTCCAGGCACCTCACGATGCTGGTCGCCGGCTGGCTGGCGGTCATCGGTGCCGTGACCGGCTTCGTCCTGACCGCCATGGCCGTCAGCCACGGCGGTTACTGACGCGTCTGATTCCGCGAATGGGGCGTGCCGGGTTCCCGGCGCCCAGTGGCAGTCGTGTCGTGTGAGCGCGGCACTGGATTTCAGGCCATCTCCTCGGGCAGCGCGATGACATCCACCAGCGCACCGGACCTGAGGACGGTCATCGGAAAAGGAACGCCGATGGCGTCGGCAAAGAGCAGCTTCTGCAGGCTTTCGGCACTTGAGACATGACGCCGGCCAGCATCCACCACAAGATCGCCCGCTTTGATCCCGGCGCGTTCAGCGGGGGAGCCGGGAATGACCTCGACAACCCGCAGGGCGTCCCGTTGTCCGGACCGAAGGGCCATGTGGGGCGGAAGACGTACCGGCGTGCTCACCAGCCCGAGGTAAGCGCGCCGAACCCGCCCGTTGCTCATGAGGGCGGAGATGATGCGGCGCGTTGTGGCGTTGATCGGAACTGCCAGCCCCAAACCCGTACCGGCAACTGCTGTGTTGATCCCGACGACGCGCCCTCGGCTGTCGGCCAGGGCGCCCCCTGAGTTGCCGGGATTAAGCGCTGCGTCTGTTTGAATCACGTCTTCAATCACGTGCCGGCCCCGGCTTGATCGGGTGGGAATGGAGCGCCCGAGCCCGCTCACAACGCCGGCAGTGACGGAACCGGCAAGCCCCAAAGGGTTGCCCACCGCAATAACCAGCTGGCCTACGCGCAGCAATTCGGCCTCGCCGAGTTCTGCCGGCGGCGGGGTGTTTGACAAGCCCCGGATGACTGCAAGATCGGACAAAGGATCAGCGCCGACAATTTCGATCTCCGTGGCTTCACCATCGGCGAAGGCGGCGGTCCCGGCTTTGGCGCCCGCGACCACGTGCGCATTCGTCAACATGTAGCCGTCTTCGGTAAACACCACGGCGGAGCCGCTGCCGACCACGATCCTACTGCCGCGCGCGTTCTGCACCTCGATGGCAGCAACGTGGGGGGTGATGATTTCAGCAACGCGCATGACTGTCTGCGAGTAGACGTCCATCGGATCGTGGTCCGGGGAACGGGTCGGGTCCACGCCATTGGATTCCATGGTTTTCCTGGTTTCTCGGCTTTAATGATGGAACGCTTTTAGCCCGCCCAGCGCAACCAAGCTCCTGTGGCGTGAGCGGCACCTGCCTCCCAAGCCTGAGGGAGGGCCTCGGTACAGCGAGCCGTGTTTTCCATGGCGGCGAGCCTACTCCCGGCGCAGGACAGGAACCAGTGCTTTTCCGCAGCAACCCGGATGCTTATGGATGCGTCCGTTCAGTCTGCACTGCATACGCAGATTGTCCGGTAGTAGTGGTTCACGCCCCGGACCCTGGTCAGGGACGGGGGGACCGCCTCGGAGGCTTTACTTGACATAATGTGGATTATCGGCGCGCCGGAGAGGTGCGGGCGGGGAGCCATTTTGCCGCCGTTCTGATTGTGCCGGCGCACTCACACTTGCTGCGTGCTGTTTGCTGCTTGGTGCGTGCTGCCGGCCGATTCTGCCCACGGCCTGGTCGTGCGTTGCACCAGTGCGCCTGTCCGCGGATGCGCACCATATGAGACGCACGACGGCGATCGACAATCCGTGCAGCTGGCGTAGGCCCGGTGGACAACCGGCGTGGCGCGGCTGATCGGCCGCCAGGCAACGGGTGCCCGGGGCCCTCACCGCGGGACGATCCGCGACCGCCCCGGTCGCGTGGCCCCATCAGGTTGACATAACTCGGCGCGCTTCCTGGCGCAGCCGGGAGCGTCCGTTGCCGCCGCAGCCTCGGACTCCGGCGGCAACGGCCGCCTCAAGCCCCGACGTAGGCCGCGAGGTGTTTGCCCGTCAGCGTTGAACGATCGGCCACCAGGTCGGCAGGAGTTCCCTCGAAGACGATGCGGCCGCCGTCGTGGCCGGCACCCGGGCCGATATCGATGATCCAGTCGGCGTGGGCCATGACTGCTTGGTGATGCTCGATGACGATCACGGACTTGCCGGAGTCCACAAGGCGGTCCAGGAGACCCAGCAATTGCTCGACGTCGGCCAAGTGGAGTCCGGTGGTCGGCTCGTCAAGCACATAGATGTCGCCCTTCTCGGCCATCTGGGTTGCCAGCTTAAGCCGTTGCCGCTCGCCGCCGGAGAGAGTGGTGAGCGGCTGGCCCAGTGTCATGTAGCCCAGCCCCACGTCCGCGAGCCGCTCCAGGACCTTGTGCGCGGCCGGGGTGCGGGCCTCGCCAGTGCTGAAAAACTTTTCGGCCTCGTTGACTGGCATGGCGAGCACCTCGGAGATGTTTCGGCCGCCCAGCGTGTACTCCAGCACCGCTGCCTGGAAACGCTTCCCGTTACATTCCTCGCAGGCGGACTCGACGGTCTCCATGATGCCCAGTTCCGTGTAGATCACGCCCGCGCCGTTACAGACGGGACAGGCGCCCTCGGAATTGGAACTGAACAGCGCCGGCTTGACGCCGTTGGCCTTGGCAAACGCTTTGCGGATCGGCTCAAGCAGCCCGGTATAGGTCGCCGGGTTGCTGCGGCGCGACCCTTTAATTGCACTTTGGTCTATCACGACGACGCCGTCGCGGCCGGTGATCGACCCGTGGATCAGCGAACTCTTGCCCGAGCCTGCGACTCCTGTAATCACCGTCAGCACTCCGAGCGGAACATCGACATCCACGTCCTGGAGGTTGTGCGTCGCCGCACCGCGGATTTCAAGGGCACGGGTATACGCACGCGCCGACTTTTTGAGGGCCGCCCGGTCATCGAGATGGCGTCCGGTGATGGTGTCGCTCCCCCGCAGCCCCTCCAAACTGCCCGCAAAACAGATCGTTCCACCCGCCGTGCCGGCGCCGGGGCCCAGATCGATGACGTGGTCGGCGATCGCTATGGTCTCAGGCTTGTGCTCCACCACCAGCACGGTGTTGCCTTTGTCGCGCAGTTGGAGCAGCAGCTGGTTCATCCGCTCGATGTCATGCGGGTGCAATCCGATGGTGGGTTCGTCAAAGACGTAGGTGACGTCGGTGAGCGAGGAGCCGAGGTGCCGGATCATCTTGGTCCGCTGGGCCTCTCCCCCGGACAGCGTCCCCGCCGGCCGGTCCAAGGAAAGATAGCCCAGCCCGATCCCGGCGAAGGAATCAAGCAGGTGCTGCAGTCCGCTCAGCAGCGGCGCTACCGTCGGCTCGTCGAGGTCGCGGATCCATGCAGCCAGATCGCTGATCTGCATCTGGCACAGGTCGGCGATGTTCTTCCCGCGGATTTTCGACGACAACGCCTCCTGGGCGAGCCGGGTTCCGTTGCAGTCAGGACAGATCGTGAAGGTGATCGCCCGGTCCACGAACGCGCGGATGTGGGGCTGCATGGCCTCACGGTCCTTGGACAGCATCGACTTCTGGATCTTGGGAATCAAGCCCTCATAGGTGAGGTTGATCCCCTCCACCTTGATCTTGGTCGGCTCCGAATAGAGCAGCTGGTGGAGTTCTTTCTTCGTGAACTTCGCAATCGGCTTGTCCATCGGCAGTCCTGCGCCGCTGAAGATGCGGCCGTACCACCCGTCCATGCTGTAGCCGGGTACCGTCAGCGCGCCTTCGGAGAGCGATTTCGACTCGTCGTACAGCGCCGACAAGTCGAAATCGCTGACCGAGCCCATGCCCTCGCAACGGGCGCACATACCGCCCAGGCGGTTAAAGGTCGCTTTTTCGGCCTTGGTCTTTCCGCCGCGTTCGACGGTGATGGCCCCGCTGGCCTTCACCGAAGGAACGTTGAAGGAGTAGGCGTTCGGTGAGCCGATGTGCGGGTCCCCCAGTCTGCTGAAGAGAATCCGCAGCATGGCGTTGGCATCGGTCGCCGTCCCCACGGTGGAGCGCGGGTTGGCCCCCATGCGCTCTTGGTCGACGAGGATCGCGGTCGTGAGTCCGTCCAACACGTCGACGTCGGGACGCGCCAACGTCGGCATGAACCCCTGCACGAACGCGCTGTAGGTCTCATTGATCATGCGCTGGGATTCGGCGGCAATGGTGCCGAACACCAGCGAACTCTTGCCTGAACCCGAAACCCCTGTGAATACCGTCAGCCGCCGTTTGGGAATCTCGACGGTGATGTCCCTGAGGTTGTTGACCCGCGCACCCTGCACCCTGATCAAGTCGTGGCTGTCCGCCGCGTGCGTTGAATGCGGCTGCGGGTCCGTCGTGGTGGCCGTGCTCATGGTGTCTCCATCTCTTGAGTTCCCGCCGGCGCGGCTCGGCGCTGCCGGAAGACTGTCGTCCCAGGGGTCTTGCGCATCTGATCCGCCGGGCCCCTGCGCACCGTCGCGGCAACAGTCACGTACTCACTTTATGCGACCCGGGCCGGACTTTGCCGGGCAGATGCGGCGTGAACGCGGGATGCGGGTGGGTCGCCAGCGCCGAGGCGGGTGGGGCATGAGCCGCACCCTCGCGCCCGGCCGTGGCCAACGCCTGAGCTCAGCCGGGGAGGCTGCCGACTGCCTTGAGCGCTTGCAGGAGGCGGCGGGATGGTCCGCTGCAGTTGAGGTCCTGGGCGAGCAGTTCAAGATGCTCCGCCCGTTCGGTGTCCAACGGCCGCAGGCGGGCATCGAAGGTGCCCAGCTCCAAATCGCGGACGACGCCGACGACGGTCGGGGCGACTTTGAGGTAATCGGCAGACTCAGTGATCCTGGCCCGCAGCCGCGCCGACATGGAAGCCTCCGGGTCTGCCGCCGCCGCAACAATTCCGGCCAGGCTGCCGTAGTCCTTCAGCAGCCCGGCGGCCGTCTTGTCCCCGATGCCGGAGACTCCGGGCAAGCCGTCGGACGTGTCTCCGCGCAACGTGGCGAAGTCGGCGTACTGAATCGGCAGCACGCTGTACTTGCGCACGACCGACACGTCGGTCATGACCTCGAGGTTGCTCATTCCCCGCGCCGTGTAGATCACGCGCACTTCGCCTTCGTCGTCCACCAACTGGAACAGGTCCCGGTCGCCGGTCACGATGTCGACTGGCACGCTGGCACTGGCTGCCAGGCTGCCGATGACGTCGTCGGCCTCATGGTCGTCCGCGCCGATAACGGTGACACCGAAGGCGTCCAGCACCCGGCGTATCAGGGGCAGCTGGACCACCAGGCCCGGCGGGGTTTCCTCGACATCAACGCCGTTCGGCACCAGCCGGGCAACCCGGTGGCGCTTGTAGGTGGGGATCAGGTCCACCCGCCAGGCAGGGCGCCAGTCGTTGTCCCAGCAGGCCACCAGCTGGGTTGGTTGGTAGTCGGTGATTAGCCGGGCCATGATGTCCAGCAACCCGCGCACGGCATTCACCGGCGTGCCGTCCTTGGCTTTGATCGTCTCCGGGAGCGCATGGAAGGCCCGGAAGTACAGCGATGCGGTGTCCAGGAGCATGAGTCGTTCGGCCACGGATTGCCCTTTCACAGCTGGCGGGGACCCCGGTTGCGAGGAGTTGGTACTACCTTAGTGGCATGGGTCACCGATGCCTGCGGAAGCGGAACGGCTCCGTCTTGGTGCTGACGGCTGCGGTCCTGCTGTCGGCCTGCTCCACCGGGTCCGGGAACGTCTCCCCCGCGACCTCGGTGGCACCGGCTCCCGTCAGCGCCGCGGTGGACCAGAGCCGCGCGGACTACACGGACCGGGTGGTCAACCTGGTCATCACCAACATCTCCGATGAGCCCTTGCTTGTCACCTCCGCCGCCCTGAAGTCACCGCTCTTCGAGGGCGCTGCTGACTGGAAGCCGACGCGCGCCGGCGGCACCCGGCTCGTGGCCGGTGCAACAGTCAGCTTGCCGGCCCAGCTGCAGGCTGCCCAGTGTCCGGCCGGAAACACCGCGGACGCTGCGCCCGGGCTGATCACCGTGACGCTGGATGGTGAAGAAGCCGGGTTGAACACGGTGGAGGTCCGGGCCGGCGATCCGCACTCCGTGCTCTCCCGCAATCACTCCTCCGACTGCTTGGCGCAGGCCGCGGGGTCGGTGGCCAGGCTACGGCTGGACCGGGACCTACACGTGCTGACCGGGAGCGGGGCCGCCGTGGTCGGCATAGATGTGCAACCGTCCGGCGGAGACGGATCGCTGGTCATCGAGTCCTTTGGCACCACCACCTTGATCGACGAAGACCGGAACCACCCGTGGCCCCGAAGCGTCCGCGTGGCCGGGACCGACCCGCCGTCACACCTGGAACTCACCATCGTGCCGACGCGCTGCGATCTACACGCCATCGCCGAGGACAAGTTGGGCACCAAGATTCCGGTGAGCATGACCGCCCAGGGCGTGGACGGCGTCCTCCGCCTCGACGGCGGACGCAGCTTCGTCCGTCAGCTGTACCGATTCGTGACCGATGCCTGCGCCGCTGGCGGGCGGGATCATTAGCACCGGGGGGATCGGGGCGGAATAGCCGGTACCGGGACGGATTCCGGAGCACGGGGAGGCCGGGCATGAAAAGCCGCTGGCCGGGGCCGGATGCTCAATCCAGACACAGCACTGCAACGACCTAGACTTGCTGCTGTGACTGACTACTCTGCCGAGCACCTGCGCGATCTGCTCCATTCGCTGACCGTCACCGGCCAACCGGCACCGATCCTTCAGGTGGGCGAGCCCGTGCTGCGGTCGCCGGCAGCGGCGTTCGACGGGCAATTGGACGATGCGGAGCTGAATGCGCTGCTGGAACTCCTGCGCCGCACCATGCAGGCTGCCCCCGGGGTGGGACTGGCAGCTCCGCAAATCGGCATCCCGCTGCGCATAGCGGTGATCGAGGACATGTTCGAGCCGGGCCCCGAGGTTGCCGCAGCCCGCGAACGCTCCCCTCTCCCCTACTTCGCCGTCATCAATCCGACCTATCGTCCCCGCGGTGACGAAACAGCCGCGTTCTACGAAGGATGCCTGTCCTTTGCGGGCTACCAGGGCGTGGTGGAACGGTACCGAAGTGTCGAACTCGACTTCGATCGGCCCGACGGAAGCCGCGCACGCGAAACCTTCGTGGGCTGGCAAGCCAGGATCGTGCAGCACGAGACGGACCATTTGTCCGGCACCATCTATGTGGACAAGATGTTGCCCCGATCCCTGAGCGGCCATGACGAGTATTCCCGCTACTGGGCGCATCCCACGATCGACGCGGCGCGCACCGGTCTGGCCTTCTAGCCGGCAGCACAGCACACCACAAACTACGCCTGGGAAGCAGCAGCCTCCGCTCCGGCCGCTGCCGGGAGGCCGCCGTCGTCGTTGTTGCCTGCGGTCGGAAGATAGGCAGCCCACCAGCGCAGGATTTCGTCGAAGCGCTGTTTGCGGTGCCACGGTGTCCCGGTGCGGGACAGCTCGTGGTTCTCCCCGGGAAAGATGAGCAACTGCGTGGGGATGCCGCGCTGCTTGAGTCCCACGTAGTAGCGCTGCGCCTGCTCCAGCGGGCAGCGCAGGTCCTCCTCGGAGTGGATGACGAAGACAGGGGTGCGTACCTTGTCCAGCTGCGCGAACGGGTTCTGGCTTTCGACCTGCTCCGGGTCCGTGCCCGTGTATTCGCCGGAGAAGAACCAGCCGATATCCGAGGAACCAACGAACGAGGGCGGATCCAGGTACCCGCGCTCGACGATCGCCGCGGTGAACCGGTGGTCCTGGGACACGGTCCAGGCGGTGAGATAGCCGCCGTAGGACCCGCCCATGATGCCCTGGCGCCGCCCGTCAAGCTGCGGGTACTTGTCTACGGCGCCGGCCAGGAACGAGAGCACGTCCGCCATGTCGACGGTTCCCATGGCGCCCTTGATGGCGCGCCCGTGGGCCTGCCCGTAGCCGGCGGATCCGCGGGGATTGCACATGACGACGGCGTAGCCGGCGTTGGCGTAGACCTGCGCCTCGTCGAACACCTCCCAGCCATACTGCGCAAACGGGCCGCCGTGGATGTTCAGCAACACAGGATGCGGCCCCTCGCCGTCAGGGAGCAGCACCCAGCCGTGCACCGGATAGCCGTCCGCTGAAGCGAAGACCTCCTCCCGGGGCTGGATGATGCCGGCTGCCTGCAGCGCCGCGGAGAAGTCGGTCAGGCGTTGCAGCCCTCCGCGGGACACAAGCGCCAGATCCCCGGCGCTCATCGCATCGGAGAAGGTGACGGCGGTGCAGCCGGCCTTGCGGTCGGCAGCGGAAATGGTCAGCGGGCCGTCGACCAGAACCTTCAGGCCGCCGGCCACTGAGACTTCCACCAGTTGCGCAGCCCCCCGGTACCGGTTCACAGCCAGTACCGAGTCCGGGCCTGCGGTCGCCAGGCCCCCTTCGGCCAGGTCCATGGTCTCCGGATCGGTCAGGCGGCGCACCTGATGCGGGGCAGTGACGGGAGCCGCGTACAGTGCGGTGTTTTGGGCCACGAAGTCCGTTCCGCTGCCAATCAGGCTGCCGTGGTAGAACAACCAGGCGCCGTCGGAACTCAGCTGTGGGGACGCCGCCGCCACGAGGGCGCCCGAGAGGTTGGACATCAGCTGCGGCCGGCTGCCGCCGGCGTCGGGGTCCAGGGCATACACATCCCGCCGCAAGTCCTCATCGGCCCGCGCGTGGAGGGCCGCCGTAAAGTACAGGGCGCGGCCGTCCGGGCTGAAAACCGGGCTGTCATGGTCCGCGTCGGCGGACGTGAGCCGCCGGGCCGCGGGGACGGCGGAAAACTTCGCTCCGGCATCCTCGGTGGCCTTGAGTGCGCGGCCCACCGGGGCTACCGGCGGCTCGGCCTGCACATCCGGTGTGTCCACGATGAACAGCTGGGTCCGTTGATCGCCGGTGTAGCCGGTGCCGTTCATGCGGTATTTGTAGCCGGTGACCAGCCGGGCATCCTCCGCGCCGGGACCAACGCCCTCCATCGAGCCGTAGCGCCCGTTCGCCGGCACCCGCGCCGCAAAGACCAGGCGGCGGGAGTCCGGAGACCAGATGAAGGAAGCCACCCCGAGCTTTTCGTCGGTGACGGCCACAGGCTCTCCGCCGCGACTTTCGACCACCATCAGCTGCGGCCGCTCCCCCGGTGCCTTCGCGCGCAGGAACGCCAGCGACGCGCCGTCGGGCGAATAGGCAGGCGCGGTGTCACGGAACCCGCGGGTCAGGCGGCGGGGCGCGGCACCGCCGTCATCAAGCGGCACTTCCCACAATTGCCCCACATAGCTGTCCGATGCGAAGTCCGGATGGGTGACGGAAACGCTGGCTCGGCTGCCGTCGGGGTGGATGGTCGGTGCAGACACCGAATTAAGTAAAGCAAGGTCTTCAGATCTCACCCATGTGAGCCTAGTCTCATCAGCTGGCCGGGGCTAATCCGCCGGACCGGACCCGGCGTTGCCTAGGATGGAGCATGCCCTCCGCCCCGCGCTCCCTTGACCTTGTACCGCTGCTGCTCTGCCCGCTGTGCGGTGAAGTGCTGGAAGCCGCCGGGCAGTCTCCTGCACAGGGGCTTCGCTGTGCGGGGGGCCATCAATACGACGGCGCCCGGCAGGGTTACGTCAACATGCTCACCGGACGCGGCACCCGGTTCATCCCGGACACGGCAGAGATGGTGTCGGCGCGGGAGGGGTTCCTTGGCGAGGGGCACTACGCCCCGTTGGCCGCGCAGCTGTCCCAAACCGTCAAGGCGCTCCTGGCGGGCTCGCCCGATCCCGTGCTGCTGGACGCCGGGGCCGGCACCGGTTACTACCTCGGAGCGGTGATTGAGGGACTCCCGGGCGCACGGGCGGTGGCGATGGACCTGTCCAAGTTTGCCCTGAGGCGCGCGGCCCGGGTGCTGCCCGAGGCCCTCTGCATCGTCTGGGATCTTTGGAAGCCGCTGCCGCTGGCGGCCGGGAGCACGGACTTGATCCTCAACGTGTTTGCACCGCGCAATCCGGCTGAATTCGCCCGAATCCTGAAACCAAACGGGTACCTGGTGGTTGCCACGGCTGCGCCAGGGCACCTGGACGAACTGCGGGACTTGGTCCCGCTGCTGGCCGTTGATGCCGACAAACCGGACCGGCTGGGCACGGCGCTGGGCCAGGACTTCGAGGAGATGGCGTCCGAGCCGTTGCAGGTGCCGCTTCGGCTGGAGGTTGAGGACATCGTGCGGTTGGTCATGATGGGGCCCAACGCCCACCATACGGAGGCCGCAGCAATCCGGTCGGCGGCGGTGGCCGCCGGCGGGGCGGTTCATGTGACGGCACGTTTCAGGGTGAGCTCCTACCGGCGCCGCGGCCGGGTCTAGCGCACTTGTGTCCGGTCAGCTAGTCCCGGACGGGTTTGGCCGGCACCTTTTTGCGCCCGCCCGGCTGCAGGTCCACGAACATCCACTTGAGGAAGAGCTGGATTAAGGGCCCGATGGCCAGGACAAACACCACGGTTCCGATCCCGACGACGCCGCCGAGCAGCCATCCGGCGAGGGTCGCCGCCGCTTCAATCCCGGTCCGGACAATCCAGACCTGCCAACCTGTGACCGCGTGCAGCCCGGTCATCAAGCCATCCCGGGGTCCGGGCCCGAGGCCGGCACCGATATACAGCGCACTGGCCGCTGCCAGCAGGACAAGGCCCGTTCCGAAGGACAGGACCTGTGCGGCCCAGTGATCCCACTGCGGAATAACCATCAAGCCGAAGTCGGCGAAGAAGCCGACGAGAATGGCATTGGCTATGGTGCCGGCGCCGGGCTTTTGGCGCAGCGGGATCCAGAGCAGCAGGACCGCCGCGCTGATCGCCACCGTAGCCCAGCCGAAACTGATGCCGGTGGCGCGGGAAACACCTTGGCTCAGCACGTCCCAGGGTGCGGAGCCAAGATTGGCCCGGATCATCAGCGCAATGGCAATGCCGTACGCGAAGAGCCCGGCCAACAGGCGCAGTGAGCGCAGGGACAGGCTGCTGCTGGTCAGCAGGGACTTCATGGACGGTTCCCGGTTACGCGGCGGGTCGCGGGTTTCAGCACTGCCCCATCCTACCCAGCGCACCACCCTGACCTGCCGGACCTGCATTCTGATTACAACTTGGCCACGATACGCCGGATAGCGGGCAGATGTGGCGTATCTCACGCCGCCGGCGGCCGGCGTCGGGCATGATGGAGGTATCAAGGGCAAAAGCAGCCCGGCGCGGATGCCTGCAGGAACGAGGCAGCTTCGGATACGGCGGCTGCTCCAACATCAGGGAGTACTGATGATCGAATGGCTCGTCGACAACAGCTGGGTACTCTGGCTGGCTGTTTTCCTCATCCTGGCCATCGTCGAGATGATGACGCTGGACCTGTTCTTCATCATGATGTCCTCAGGTGCGCTGGTTGCCTTGTTCGCAGCGTTGCTCGGATTTCCTTTCTGGCTTCAGGTGGTCATCTTCTGCGTAGTCGCACTGCTCATGGTGCTTTTCGTCCGGCCGGTCGCGCTGCGGCATCTGCGCAGCGGTCCACGGGACCGTGCCACAAACGTAGACCGGCTGATCGGCGAATCGGCGGTAACCCTCGAATCAGTCACCGACCATTCCGGAGTCGTGAAGATCGGCGGCGACACCTGGTCTGCCAGGTCTGCCGACGGGTCGGCCATTCCGGCCGGTCAGCGCGTTTCGGTGGCCCGGATCGAGGGTGCCACCGCCGTCGTCATCCCGCAGCGCGCAGACGGGCCTTTGCCGGCCCAGTAAGACCCGGGCCGGGCGCCGGCCCGGTCCGTGAGCCCACTGACACCACTCTTAGAGGGGAACTATGGATAGCAATATCGGAATCTGGATCGTGCTGCTGGTCCTGATCATTTTCGTTGTGATCGTGCTGGTCCGCGCGGTGCGGATCATCCCGCAGGCACGGGCCGGCGTTGTGGAACGACTGGGCAAGTACCAGCGAACGCTCAATCCCGGATTAACCATCCTGATCCCCTTCGTGGACCGGCTGCTGCCGCTGCTGGATCTTCGCGAGCAGGTCGTGTCCTTCCCGCCGCAGCCAGTCATCACCGAGGACAACCTCGTGGTCTCCATCGACACCGTGGTCTATTTCCAGGTCACCGATGCCCGCGCCGCGACGTACGAGATCGCCAACTACATCCAGGCAGTCGAGCAGTTGACCACCACGACCCTGCGCAACGTGGTGGGCGGTCTGAATCTGGAAGAGGCACTGACTTCCCGTGACCAAATCAACGGCCAGCTCCGCGGTGTGCTGGACGAAGCGACCGGACGCTGGGGCATCCGGGTCTCCCGGGTCGAGCTCAAGGCGATCGATCCCCCGCATTCCATCCAGGATTCGATGGAGAAGCAGATGCGGGCCGAGCGGGACCGCCGTGCGGCCATCCTGACCGCCGAGGGCACCAAGCAGTCGCAGATTTTGACGGCTGAAGGCCAGCGCCAGGCAGCCATCCTCGCTGCCGAAGGCGACGCCAAGGCCGCCATCCTACGGGCCGATGGTGAAGCCCAGGCCATCCAGAAGGTGTTTGACGCCATCCACAAGGGCAATCCCACGCAGAAGTTGCTGGCCTACCAGTACCTGCAGACACTGCCCAAGATCGCTGAAGGTGAGTCCAACAAACTCTGGATCATCCCCAGTGAGGTGGGCGAAGCGCTCAAGGGCATAGGCAGCCTCTTGGGCACCGCCGCTCGGGAGGACGGCACCGCGCCGGTGGCCTCAACCATCGGCGAACCTCGGGCCTAGCCCAGAGCCAGAGCGGGAGCGGGAGCATCCGGCGGATGCTGCCGCTGCCGGTTTCGGTTTTCCCCGGAACCTCTGCGCCGACTACAATGGGTTGTTTGC
>NZ_JBNHHB010000087.1:0-20275 GCF_059091905.1 Arthrobacter sp. Dra40 | reverse complement strand
GACCGGGTCTTCTCTTCTTTCGCGATCCGCGCCCGGGAAGCCTCCACGGCGGCCGGCGCGTCCAGCCGCGGCACGCAGACCACGCCGTCGTCGTCGGCGACGATCACGTCACCGGGCCGGACCGTGACCCTGCCCAGGGTGATGGGAACATTGACCGCCCCGGCGGTGGCCTTCACCGTGCCCTGGGCGTAAACGGCCGCCGACCAGGCGGGAAAACCCATGTTCTGCAGATCGGCCACGTCGCGTACGCCGGTGCTGGTGACGACGCCGCGGACGCCGCGGTACTCCAGTGCGGTGGCGAACAATTCGCCGAACATCCCGTCCGTGCATTCGGAGGTGGTGGTGACCACCAGGATGTCGCCCGGGCGGCACTGTTCAATCGCGGCGTGGATCATCAGGTTGTCGCCGGGCCAGCAGAGCACGGTGACGGCAGTGCCGGCCACTCGGGTGCCGGACTGGATGGGCCGGAACTGCGGGCCGGTCAGGCCGGTGCGTCCGATGGCTTCATGGACGGTGGCCACGCCAAAGCCGGCGAGCGCATCGACGTCGTCCTGTTCGGCGCGGGGCGGGTTGGTGACAATGACGTTTTTCATGCCAGCGTGTCGGTCACTTGGGGGTAGTAGCGCATGTAGGCCTCGCCCTTGGTGTCGGTGGTGAAGCCGAGGTTGGGCCCGGCGTTGCGCTTAACCTGGACACCGCGGCGGGTGGCCAGGTCCGTGTAGTAGTCCCACATGTGCTGCTGGGCTGCCAGGCACTCCATCGCCTTGCGCTTGGCCGGGAATGCATCGGTGATGTCCAGCAGCACGTTGGGCTTGAAGTCGCTTTGTTCGGGCTGGTGCGGTTCAAAGAAAAAGACCGGCGGCGCGCCCAGCGGGTCGCCCGGAGCGTCATAGCCGATGGCCTGCGCCAGCACCCGGGCGTCCAGCGCCATCCGCGCCGCGGCCGGGTGGTCCCCGTTGTACGGGTCGGCCAGCGGATGGGTCAGCACCACCGTGGGCTTGACCTCACGGTAAATCGTCACCAACTCATCCACCAGGTCCCGGGTAGCCATCAACGGATAGTCCCCGGCATCCAGGAACCGGATCTCGGCCCCCAGCGCTGCGGCAGCGCCCTCCGCCTCCTGCCGGCGGATCGCCTTGATCTCCTCCAGGCCCTTGCCCTCGCGCCAGGCCTTCGCGGACTCCCCGCGTTCGCCGTAGGACAGGCACACGACGACGGCGCGCTCGCCGCGCTGTGCCGCCGCGGCAATGGCCCCTCCCGCCCGCCACACAAAATCGCCTGCATGGGCGCTGATCACCAGCAGGGCCGGCTCGTTGTCGCTCAAAAGTCCTCCTTGATTGTGGGTGTTCTAGGGGAAGTCAACCACCGGGAACCAGAATCGTCAACAATTCTGGTTCCACTTCTCCGACTGGTAGCGACAGGGTGGCTTCCCTCCCCCGGCAGAAGCCCTCCCGGCCGCGCCCTTCCAGCCCGGCCCTGCTAGATTTATTGTCAACAAATTTGTCGCGTGACTTTGGGGCCGGCGAATGGAGGCGGCGCAATGACTAGCTCTTCCGAGAAGGCGGCGCACATGACTAGCTCTCCCGAGAACGCGGCGCCAGGCATGCCATCGATAGAGGACCAAGGGCGGCTAATCGTCCAAGGCACCGACCGGCCCGGCATCGTGGCCAGCATTTCCACCCTCCTGACCGAGTCCGGTGCGAACATCGTCTCGCTCGATCAATACTCGACGAACCCCGCAGGCGGACAGTTCTTCCAACGCACGGTTTTCCATTTGCCTCATCTCGCTGCCCGTGTGGAGGAACTGGAACATTCTCTTCACGAGCAGCTGTCCGGCAATCCCGACCTGACATGGCGCGTGGTGGAAGCCAAACGTCAAAAGCGCGTGGCCATTTTCGTGTCTAAATCCGACCACTGCGTCCTGGATCTGCTGTGGCGCCAACGGCGGGGCGAGCTCCCGGTGAACATCGCCATGGTCGTTTCCAACCACCCCGACCTCAGTGCGGATGTGCGCCAGTTCGGGATCCCGTACTTCCATGTGCCGGTGGACAAGGACAACAAGGCGGAGGCGGAAAGGCGCCATCTCGAACTGTTGCAGGGAAACGTCGATCTGGTGGTCCTGGCCCGGTACATGCAGATCATCTCGTCCAATTTCTTGAAGGAAGTGGGGGTGCCGGTCATCAACATCCACCACTCGTTCCTCCCCGCCTTCATCGGAGCGGCGCCGTACCGGAAGGCCAAAGAACGCGGCGTTAAGCTGATCGGCGCCACCGCGCACTACGTCACCGAGGATCTCGACGAGGGGCCCATCATCGACCAGGACGCCATCCGGGTATCGCACCGCGATACGGCCGAGGACCTCGCCAGGCTGGGTGCGGACGTGGAACGCAGTGTCCTCTCCCGTGCCGTGATGGCCCATTGCGAGGACCGGGTGCTGCGCGAAGGCAACAGCACCATCGTGTTCTAGCTGTGCTGCCGGAAACGCGACCCGTCCCGCCGGCGCCGCGGTCCCGCGCGCCGGGTTCCGCAGCCCGACGCAGGCCGCGCACCGGCGTTGCGCGCTGGCTTGGGAGTGTCAGGAGCGGTATGTCTTCCGGGCGAAGTCGGAGTAGGGCACGGGGGCGACCGTTGCCCGGATCTCCACCTGGCGGTGCGGCTCCACCTGGGGCTTTCGGGTATTGGGCTCTTCGCCCCACAGGACTGTCACCTCGGTGCCCGGTGCGCTGTGCTGCTTATCGAGGGTGGCCAGTGAGAGGAAGGCCTGCTCGTTGGCCACATAGCCGCAGTCGAAGGACAGGCCGGCCGTCTCTCCGCCTGCCAGCACCTGGTCCACTTGGTAGAACGCGTAGCGGGCCTTGGGCAGGTCAAAGTACTTGGCCGGCAGCCCGTCCTCGCCCAGCGACTTGAACACCTGGGCCACGTCGTCGCTGTTCCAGACCAAGGTCACCTTCTCGCGGCCCGGGTTCTCCCGCATCTGGTGCAGGGCGGTGCGCCCGATGAAGTCATGGTCGAACGAGACCACGCGCCCGTAGTTCAGGTCCCACGGCGTCACGTAGTAGTCCTCGATCGACGGCGAGGCGAAGCTTCCGCCGAGCGATCCGGCCGCCGCGAGCGGCAGCCACTTCCGATAGTCGGCAAGCTGGTCCCCGCTGAAGATGGCCGGCACCGGGGTCGGCACCCATCCGGACCCGAGCGGCGAGGTGGAATAGGCCTTGGCGCCCACTTGGCGCAGCCCGAACTCTTCACCGGCCTCGAGGAGGGCCTGGTGGACGCGTCCGCCCTCCTCCCACGGTCCGAAGATCTCGAACCCGGCCTGGCCGGCGATGCCGTGGCGGATCGCCCGGACCCGGCAGCCCGCGATGGTGAACTCGGTCATGTGGAAGAACTTCACCTCGGGAACCGGAGTACCGATGAGCTTTTCCACCAACGGAACCGCGTGCGGCCCCTGCAGTTCATAGCGGTAGATCTTGGGGGTGCCGTGGCGGATCAAGGAGTTGGCATCGCGCTCGGTGGTGGCGTCGTAGCCGCCCTTTTCCAGATGGAACTGCACCCAGTCCAGCACCATGTGGTGGCCCACCAGGTTGAAGCTGCCCTCGGCCAGGTAGGCAAGGATCGCGTCGCCGATCAGGTAACCGTCCTCGTTGACCGCCACGAACTGTTTAGCTGTGTTCGGCGTGAAATTGGCGAACTTGTTGACGCCCAGGTCACTGAGCAGCTTCAGGGCGTCGGGGCCGTTGATGTACAGGTCGGTCATGTGGTGCGACTGGTCCAGCAAGGCAACCGATTCCTCCCAGGCGCGCTGTTCCGACCGCCAGTTGGTGAACTCCGGCTGGATCGGAAAGACGATGGGCAGCGCGGGCAGATTGCGCAGCAGTTCCACTGCGTTTCCGGTGCGCTGGATGGCGTTTTCCAGGCTTTCGGCAGGCATGACGCTCTCCATTCGGTGGTGTTGGCCAGGGGTCAGGGCGTTGCGGGAAATACCGGGATCACCAGGTGCGAAGCAGCCTCCCCGCCGGTGTGGATCCGGTGTTCGCCGCGGTTGACGGAGTTTTCGTGGCGGGCGTACAGCTCGGGTTTGGGGTAGCGCATGATGTCGGACCCCTGGACCACCAGCACCAGGGAGTCGCCGGCCTCGAAGCGGGTACCGGAGGGCAGGATCTCGATGTCCAGCCGGGCCGGTTCGCCCGGAGGCAACGGCAGGTCCCGCTGGTGCGCCAGCACCGGCAGGTACTCCGTGGAGCGGCCTGGATCCAGTTCCCGGCGGGAGGCCCTCTGCCAGCCCACCGCGACGGGTCCGTCGTCGAAAATTGCGTAGTAGGGGAAGCCGACCACGTTGCCGTCCCGGTCCTGTTTGAACATCGCGACGAAGACATCCATGTCCTCGGCGTCCGGAGCGGACACGTACAGCACGGCATTGGCATGGCCCACCAGCATGGTTGCTTCGCGGAAGACCTGGCGGAATTCCGCCCGGTGCGGCCGCAGCCCGCTGGCCAGAGAATCGTAACCGGCGATGCCTTCTTGTGCCGGCGGCTCGAGGGCCAGTGAGCCGGCAGCGGCGTCGAGGTACAGCGTGCGGTACTCGGTGTGTGCCGGCGGCCACTCAGCGGCGTCCTGCAGGTGTCCTTGATAGAAGCGGTCCCGCACCTCCAGCTGCACCGTGGGCCAGTCCGCCAGACCGGATTCCCGACCATGCAGGAAGTGGTCAAAGAACATCCGCTGCCGCTCCACCATCTCCGGGCGGTAGTACTCGGCCCACTTCTTCCGGCCGTGGACGTGAAGCCACTTCTGCTCCGAGGCGATCCGGCGGAAGCCCTCCAGCGTCCCCCGCGTGTGCAGCCCCTGGTCCGACCAGCTCGCGACGACGAACGCAGGCACGGTGACCTTCTCCAGGTCGGCGCTCTTGGACTCCCAGAAGCTGTCATAGAACGGATGGGCAGCCGTTTCGGCTTCCAGGTCTTCTATGGGGCCCGTTCCGTAGCCCCAGCGTTCCCGGATGTAGGGCCAAAACCACGTTTCCGGGATGCCGCCGTGCCGGGCCACTTCCCGGTAGGTGTCGGTCCAGCCTTCCCACGGGTTGATCGCGGCCAGGTGGGGAGGGTTCAACTCGGCTACCCGCCACTGGGACACGGTGAGGTAGGAGACGCCGGACAGTCCGACCTTGCCGTTGCTCCAGTCCTGCCCGCCGGCCCATTCGATCAGGTCATGGAAGTCCCTGGCTTCTTCCGGCGAGCAGTAGGTTGCCTCGCCTTCCGAATACCAGGTGCCCGGGATGTCCGCGATAACAACGGCGTAGCCGTGCGGCACCCAATACTCCGGATCGGGCGCTTCGAAGGTCGTCAGGCTGCCGGTGTAGCCGGCCTGCACACCGCTGGCGGGTCGGACCACGCCGAGCTGCTCGGCAATGTGCTTGCCGTACGGCGACCAGCTGATTAGCGGCGCAGCGGGACCGGAGTTATCCGGCCGGTAGACGTCCGCGCGGATCACCGCCCCGGAGCGCACTGGCACCGCGACGTCCCGGTCGATGATCATGCCCGGCAGATGCTCGGTCCGGGGCTGCGGCGGCAGGCCGCCACGCTCTTCCGGGGCATGCAGCGGCCTCCTGAACAGATACGGGATGGAACCAGACATGTTGTCCGCCTTTCCGGTACGGCCCCGGAACCCGGTCCGGGCGCCGGCGCCCCGCGGCGGCCATAACGTTCCCATAACCACCTTGACATGAGATAGATCACATCGTTAGCTTCAATGTCAACATTCCTGTCAGCACAAGACCGGCGGTGGGCGCCGGATCGAGCAGTTCTCCAGCCTCCAGGAAGCGTTGGAACGACATGTGGGGTACCGCAGAGAGTGTGCATCCGTGACTGCCAGGCTGGCCGTCGAAGATGTTTCTCTGCACTTTGGCGGCATCACAGTCCTGGATTCCGTGTCCTTCGAGGTGGAACCGTCCACCGTCTTCGGGTTAATTGGTCCCAACGGGGCGGGCAAAACGTCCCTGTTTAACTGCGTCAGCGGGCACTACAAGCCGTCGTCGGGATCCATCCGCATCGACGGCGAGGAGGTCCTGTCCCGGGCGCCGTCAACGTTGGCCCGGAGCGGGCTGGCGCGCACCTTCCAGCATCCGGCGCTGCAGCTGGATGAAGGGGTGCTGGAGAATGTGCTCCTCGGCGGCCACTCCAGGTTGTCGGGCGGCGCACTGTCCTGGGCGCTCCGGCTGCCGCATGCCGTTCGCGGCGAGCGGGCGCTCCGGCAGCAGGCCCTGGAAGTGCTTGAACGCCTGGATCTGGCCTGGGCCACCCACCTGCCCGCGGGCGAGCTGGCGCACGGCTTCCGCAAGCGCGTGGAGTTGTGCCGGGCGCTGCTCAGCCAGCCCAAACTGCTGCTGCTCGACGAACCGGCCGCCGGGCTTTCGCACACCGAAGTCGAGGACCTGATCGGCTGGATCAGGAACCTGCGCTCCGATTTCGAACTGACCATCGTCGTCGTCGAACATCACATGGGACTGATATCCGCCGTGACGGACCGCTTGGCCGTGCTCAACCAAGGGCGGCTGCTGGCGGAAGGCACGGCGGCGGAAGTCCGGCAGGACCCGCGCGTGATCGAGGCCTACCTGGGACCGGGGGCGGCGTAAATGGGCATCCTCGAACTTTCCAACGTGCACGCCTCATACGGCCGGGCCGTGGCGCTGCACGGCATCAACCTCAGCGTGGCCGACGGCGGTGCCACCGGCATTCTCGGGGCCAACGGCGCCGGCAAGACCACCACGTTGCGCGCCATCAGCGGCATGGTCAGGACCACCGGTGACATCACCTTCGACGGCCGCCGGATTACCGGGATGCGGGCGGACCAGGTGGCGCGGCTGGGCATTGCGCACGTGCCCCAGGACCGCGGCACCCTGGCCAACCTCAGCGTGCGGGACAACCTGCAGGTAGGTGCGTACCGGCGCAAGGACCAGCGAGGTGTCTCCGCGGACCGGGACCACTACTTCGATCTGTTCCCGCAACTGGCAGCGCGGAGCAAGACTCCCGCCGCCGCGCTGTCCGGCGGTGAGCAGCAGATGCTCGCGATCGGCCGCGCCTTCATGGCGAGCCCCAAGCTGGTGCTGCTGGACGAACCGTCCCTGGGGCTGGCGCCCGGCACTGCGAGCCAGGTCTACGAAGCCATCGCCAAACTGCGCACGGAAACCGGCTTGTCCATGGTGGTGGTGGAGCAGAACGCCGCCCTGGCCTTTTCCATCGTGGACGAAGCCACCGTGCTGGAAACCGGGCGCACCGTGCTGTCCGGACCGCGCGAAGAGCTCATGGGCATGGACGCCATCCGCAAAGCGTATCTGGGAGGGTGAGCCGTGGATTCCTTGTTCCTGCAGCTCATCATTGACGGCCTGGGCAACGGCGCCATCTACGCCGCCCTGGCCCTGGCTATCGTGCTGGTGAACCGGGCCACCGGGCTGATCAATTTTGCCCAGGGCGCCATGGCGGTCTTCTCCACTTTCCTGGCCTGGACACTGTGGCAGGCAGGCATGCCCCCGGCGGCCGCCATTCCGCTCGCCATCCTCATGTCCGCGCCGCTGGGCGCCGGCGTCGAACGCCTGATCATGCGACGTTTCGAGCGCGGTTTGCCCGATACCGCCATCATCGTGACGGTGGCCCTGCTGGTGCTGTTCACCGGACTGGCCGGCCTGTTCTGGGGCTACAACTCCCAGCAGTTCCCCTCGCTTTTCCCGCTCGGTACCTTCCGCATCGGAGGCGCCTTCGTCAGTTTCCAGTCGCTGGGCAACATCATCGTGCTGCTGCTGGTGGTGCTGGCGCTGCAGCTGCTGTTCAAGAAAACGAAGCTGGGCCTGGCGCTGCGGGCGGTGGCGGACAACCCGGAGTCCAGCGCTTTGTCCGGCATCCCGGTGGGCCGGCTGCTCATGGTGGGCTGGGCACTGGCCGTAGTGCTGGGAGCCATCGCGGGCGTGTTGATTGCGCCCAAGGTCTTCTTGTCCCCGCACATGCTGGACCAGGTCCTGGTCTACGCCCTGGCCGCTGCGATCCTTGGCGGCTTGAACAGCCCGCTGGGCGCCGTGGTGGCCGCCGGCCTGATCGGCGTGGTGGAGAACCTGGCCGGCGCCTACATCGGCTTCATCGGCGATGACCTGAAGATCGCCGTACCGCTGATCGCCATGTTCATCGTGCTGCTGGTCCGGCCCCAAGGCCTCTTCGGACAGAAAGAGGTGGTGCGGGTATGAGGCACAGCGTGTTCCAGTCGCGCTGGTTCCGGATCACAGCCACCGTCGTCGTTCTGGTGGTGGCGGTCCTGGCACCGCTGCAGCTCATTCCGTACGTCAACTACCAGCTGACCGTGGTGGCAGCTTTCGCCGTCGCAATCCTGGGGCTCAACATTGTGACCGGCTATGCGGGCCAGATCTCGCTGGGCCAGAGCGCGTTCGTGGGGCTGGGCGCCTATGTCAGCGCGTATGGGGTGACCGAGGGCTGGCCGGTGTTGCTGACCTTCGTGCTGGCCGCCCTGATCCCCGCCGGCGTCGGCTTCCTGGTCGCCCTGCCCGCGGTCCGGCTGCGCGGGGTGTCGCTGGCCATGGTCACCATTTCGCTGCCGATCATCGCCGACCGGCTGGCCAAGCGGCTGGACAATCTGACCGGCGGCTCCGTGGGCGTCACAGTGCAGTGGATGAAGGCGCCGGACTGGACCGGGCTGGCCGACGACCAGTGGCGCTACTATATGGTGCTCGGCATTGCCGCAGTGCTTTTCCTGCTGGCAGCCAACCTGACCCGCGGCAGGATCGGCCGCGCCCTTGCCATCGTCCGCGAGAACGAGGCGGTGGCCACCGCGATGGGCATCTCGAACTACCGCTACAAGGTCCTCGCGTTCACCATCGCCTCCCTCTACGGCGGCGTTGCCGGCTTCCTCTATCTGGCCGCCGTGCAGTACATGTCCCCGGCCACGCTCAGCTTCGTGGTTTCCATCAACATGCTGGCGGCCATGATCATCGGCGGATCGGCCAGCATCCTTGGTTCCCTGCTCGGTGGACTGTTCTTCGTGTTCATTCCGGTTCTGGCCGGGCAGATCGACGCCTCGCATACTCCCATCGTTTATGGCGCCGTCCTGCTGCTGATCCTGTTCCTCGCGCCTGGTGGGCTGGTGACCCTGCCGCGGCTCCTGCGACGGCTGGGCCGCAAACGCTCCGAACCGGAGGCCGGGCGGATTGCCGAAACCGGCCCTGAAGTCCCCACCCCGTCAACCACCAGACTGTGACCCGGCTGGGAAGAATCAGCCCGGATCGACACAAGCTTCGGCACAAGCTCGGCACACAAGGCTAAGGAGAACACAATGCGAACACGGCATATCGGACGCGGCGCCACGGGTGCCGTGGCCGTCGCGGCGGCCCTTGCGCTTTCACTGGGCGGATGCGGCAGGGGCGACGGCGGCAGCTCGCCGGAGGGCAGCGGCGGTGCCAGCGGCGGCGGAGGGGCAGCAGCCCAGGGCATCACCGACACCAGTATCCTGCTCGGCAGCACCACCTCGCTCAGCGGCGTGGCCGGGGCGCCGGGCAGCTGCGAAGTGGCGGGCATGGAGGCGTACTTCGGCGCCGCCAATGCGGACGGCGGCGTCAAATTCGGTGACGGCAAGACCCGCAAGGTGGAGATCAAGGCTTATGACGATGCCTACGACCCGGGGAAGGCCGTAGCCAACTTCCGGCAAATGATCGCCGAAGGGGCGTTCGCCGAGGTTAACGGCTTGGGCACCCGGACCAACCTGGCCGTGATGCCGGTGGCCACCGAGGAGAAATTCCCGCAGGTCTTCGTGGCCTCCGGCGACTCGGCGTTCAGCGAGGATCCGCAGGCCAACCCCTGGACCATCGGCTGGATGCCCACCTACTACGCCGAGGGCAACTCGTTCGGCAAGTTCCTGGTGGATTCCGGCCAGGCCGTGAAAGTGGCCGTGCTCAAACAGAACGACGACGCCGGCAACGAGTACATCGCCGGACTCGAGGACGCCATCAAGGGCTCCAAGGTGGAGATTGTCCAGCAGGCCACGTTCGAGCCGGGCGATCCGACAGTGGATGCGCAGATTGCCCAGCTCGCCGACAGCAAAGCCGACGTATTCTTCTCGGCCAACACGGTGCCGGCGCTGACGGCATCCTCGATGATCCGGGCCCAGGACCTGGGCTGGACCCCGTCCATCTTCCTGGCCTCCGTCTCCGCAAATGAGCGGGACGTGCTGAAGCCGGGCAACGCCGGCGCCTTCCCCCACGTGTACAGTTCCGGTTTCACGAAGCAACCCTCACAGACCGACGATGCGGAAGTGAAGCAGTTCCTGTCCGACATGGAAAAGTACGCCCCGGACACCGCCGACCAGATCATCCCGCATTGCCTCTGGGGCTATGCCACCGCGGCCACCTTGGAGGAGGCGTTCAAGAACATGTCGGCGCCGACCCACCAGGCGCTGATGGACTCGGTGCGCAATATCAAGGGCTTCGAGCCGCCGTTGCTGCTGGACGGACTGAGCGTCGACACGACCACCAAAATGGCCCCGATCTCCAAGGTCCAGGTCCAGGAGCACACGGACAAGGGCTATGTGCCCGCGGAGTCCTACAAGCCTTAACGGCATCCCCCTTGCGCCGGCCGAAGGCACCTACCCCTGGCGGATGGCGAGACGATGATTCCGTGCTTGGACGTTCCGTCATGAACAAAAGCCGGCTCGAAGCCTTCAGCGACGGGGTGCTGGCGATCATCATCACCATCATGGTGCTGGAGCTCCACGTACCCGAAGAACCGACGTGGCATGCCCTTTTCGAACAGGCTCCTGGCTTTTTCAGCTACCTCCTGAGCTTTGTCTACGTGGGGATTTACTGGAACAACCATCACCACATGCTTCACCTGGTCGGGAAGATCAACGGCGCCGTCCTCTGGGCGAACCTGCACCTGCTCTTCTGGTTGTCCCTGTTTCCTTTCTCCACCCGGTGGGTGGATGACACCGGCTTCGTCACCGTTCCGGTTCTGGTTTACGGGGCGAATCTGCTCCTGGCCGCCGTGGCCTATTACATCCTTGAAAACTGCCTGGTCCGCCAGCAGGGTAGCGACGGCGCGCTGGCGCAGGCGCTGGGCCGGGACTGGAAGGCAAAGATCTCCCCGGTCATCTACATCCTCGGCATCGCCGCGGCCCTGCTGCACCCCTTGCTCAGCATCGCCGCCTACACGGTAGTCGCTGCGCTGTGGCTGGTTCCGGACCGCCGGGTGGAGCGCTTCCTGGCCCGGCAGGACAACCAGGACTGACGCAGAAAGGACCATTGCCGCCGCCGCCGGCCCCGAGTAGGCTCGCGCTTGTCTCCACCACCCGCCCTCTGAACAGGAGCCATCCATGCCCAAGCCCACCATCCACCCCGGCGAGCCCTGCTGGGTGGACCTGATGACCTCCAACCCGGAGAAAGCCAGGCAGTTCTACACCGAACTCTTCGGCTGGACCTATGAAATCGGCGACGAAGAGAAGTACGGCGGCTACGCCATGGCCTATAAGGACGGCCGCAGCGTCGCCGGCATCATGCAGAGCCAGGACTCCGGGAATCCGGACGTCTGGAGCACCTACCTGAGGGTGGAGGACATCGATGCCGCAACCCGTGCGGCCGCGTCCCACGGCGGCCAGGTGTACGTGGAGCCGATGGAGGTTCCGGAACAGGGCAAGATGGCCATGATCGCCGACGCCGGAGGAGCCGCCGTCGGACTGTGGGAATTTGCAGGGCATACCGGCTATCAAGTGGCCGCCGAGCCGGGCTCCCCTGCCTGGCATGAGCTTTTCACCCGCGACTACCCCGCTACCGTGAAGTTCTACCAGGACGTGTTCGGCTGGGATACCGAAGTCATGAGCGATTCCGACGAGTTCCGTTACACCACCCTCGGCTCCGGCGATACGGCGACAGCCGGCATCATGGACGCCGGCCTCTGGCTGCCCGAAGGGGTCCCCGCCCATTGGCGGGTCTACTTCACCGTCGAGAACACCGACGCAGCCGTCGATACAGCCACCGCCCTCGGCGGCAGCGTGGTCCAGCCCGCCGAAGACACACCCTTCGGACGCGTCGCCACCCTGACCGATCCCACCGGCGCCATGTTCCTCGTCGTTCAGGAGCTGCCGCAACAGTAGCCCTGTCGCGTGGTACTGCCCCTCAGCCCAGCCGGGGAGTCCGCGGCGGCTCGGTGCGGCGGGCACCGGTAGCCTCGAAGGCGGCTGCCAGGGCCAGCAGGGCGTTGTCGTCGTAGGCCCGCCCCGCGAAGGTGAGTCCGACGGGCATGCCGATGTCCGCCGTCGTGCCCATGGGCACGGTGACGGTCGGAATGCCCAGGTGGCGCGGGACCAGATTCCCGTTAGCCACCCATACGCCGTTGCGCCAGCCAAGGTCTGCCGAAGCCTGGTTGACGTCCATGTCCGCGGCGCCGATATCGGCCACCGCAGGAAAGACGACGGCGTTGAGCGCGTGATGGTCCAGCCAGGCTTCCAGGTCCACCCGACGGGTTTCCTCGAGTCCCGACAGTCCCTCTGCGAGATGGGGGATGTCGGTGAAGGAGGCAACGCCGTGTTCCCGCACGTGCGCCGGATAGGCCGCGATGTCGTCGAAATCGTCGTAGGGGTCCGGCAGGGCCCCGGGCGGATGCGGAAAGATATCCGCCCCATCGACGCCGGCCAGGGTCTGAAGCGCCGGGTCCCCGTTGGTCGCGAGGAAGTCCTCCCATGCCCACGCGGACAGATCCACGATCTCCCGCCGCAGGAACTCCTGGCTGACCAGGCCTCGGGTGCCGATTTTCGCGGCGCCGGGCCGGTCGCCTTCGTAGTTGGAGACGACCGGGAAGTCCACGGGAACCACCTCGGCCCCCGCGGCCTCAAGGTCCCGGCGGGCTGCTTCCCATAGCTCGATGATGGAAGCCCTGGTCTCGATCCGCTGCCCGGTGGGACCGCCGATGCCGGGATGTTCGCTGGTGCCGGCAGCGGGGTCGGCGTTGATGTACATGCGGGGCACGCCGAAGCGTTTTCCCTGCAGGGCGGCCCGTGCCTGCTGCAGTCCGCGGGGCGCCAGGGCCGGATAGGAGTCGGGCCGGACCGAAGAGGCGGAAGGGATGGGCACCCAGGGCTGTCGGCGCCAGAAGTCGCCGCGCGTTTCGGGGTCGTCCGCCACGATCACGTCCAGCACTTCCAGCAGGTCGGCCATGGTCCGGGTGTGCGGCACCACCACGTCCATGGTGGGGACCAGCGGCCAGTTGCCGCGCACGGAGATGATTCCGCGCGACGGGGTGTAGGCGCACAACGCGTTGTTCGATGCGGGCGCCCTGCCGCTGGACCAGGTCTCCTCGGCCAGGCCGAAGGCGGCGAAACTTGCCGCCGCCGCGGTTCCGGAGCCGTTGGATGAACCGGATCCGAAGGCGGCCGTCAGGAAGTCGGGGTTGTAGGGGCTTTCGGCACGTCCATAGAGACCTCGCTGCATGCCTCCGTTGGCCATCGGCGGCATATTGGTAAGTCCGATGAGCACGGCCCCTGCCGCGCGCAGCCTCTCGATGGCGAACGCGTCGCGCTGGGCCACCAGGTGTTCGAAGGCGGGCGAACCTGCGGCCGCGGTAAGGCCTTTGGCCAGATAGCTGTCCTTCGCCGTGTAGGGAATACCGTCCAGCGGGCCGCGGGTTTCTCCGCGGGAACGCCGTTGATCGGAAGCGCGGGCGTCCGCGAGCGCTTCGTGATTCATGACGACGACGGCGTTCAGCCGGATGCCGCCCTGGTCATAGGCGGCGATGCGTTCCAGGTAGGCCTGCGTGAGTTCCTCGCTGGTCGCCTGCCCCGTCTGCAGCGCCTCGCGCAGCTGCCCGATCGGGGTTTCCACCACGTCGAACCGTGTCATTCTGCCGCCTTCGCGCCGAGCTTGGGCTGCTGTTGGGTGATGCAGTGGATTCCGCCGCCGCGGGCCAGTATCGGCCGCGCGTCCACCGTGACCACGCGCCGGCCTGGATAGGCTTCGGCAAGGATTTCGGCCGCCAGCGCATCGGCGCGTTCCTCCCCGTAGCCGCAGGCAATCACGCCACCGTTGACCACCAGGTGGTTGACGTAGCTCCAGTCGACGAATCCGTCGTCGTCCTTCAACGTCTCGGGGGCGGGCAACTCAATGATCTCGAATGGCTTTCCTGCCGCGTCAACCTGGGTCTCGAAGAACGACCGCAGGGACCGGCTGACGTCGAAGTCGGGGTGTGCCGGATTGTTTTGCCAATGCAGCAGGATCCGTCCGGGCGAGGGCAGGGTGGCCACCATGTCGATATGCCCTCGCGTGCCCAGGTCCTCATAGTCGCGGGTCAGTCCCCGCGGTACCCACACGGTATGCGTGGCGCCCAGGGTGCGGGCCAGTTCCGCTTCCACCCGTCCCTTGTCGGCGTACGGATTCCGTCCGGGATCGAGCTGTACGGTTTCGGTCACCAGCACCGTTCCCTCACCGTCAACGTGGATGGCACCGCCTTCGTTCACCAGCAAGGAGGTGACGGGTTCGGCCTGGGCCTGCGCGGCCACAAAGCCCGCGATGTCACGGCTCTTCTCCCACTCGGCCCAGGCCGGCGCACCCCAGCCATTGAAGGTCCAGTCCACCGCTCCGAGCACCTCCGGCCGCTCGTCGTCGACCACGAAGGTCGGGCCGATGTCCCGCATCCAAAACTCATCCAGCGGCGCCTCGAGCTGTTCAATTCCGCGGCCCAGCATGCTTCGGGCGTGCTTGCGTTCCGTCGGGTCGACCACCATGACCACGGGTTCGAACTCCGCAACGGCATGCGCCACTGCGGCCCAGGCGCCGTACGCTTCCTCCGCCGACGCCGCATCCGCACCCAGCGTCAGGCCGCCCCGGGGGAACGCCATCCAGGTCCGCTCGTGCGGATCGGTTTCCGCCGGCATTTTCCAAGCCACAGGAATCTCCGTCTCACGGGGAACGGGAAGGCCGTCCCGACCAACTTGTTGATCGCATGATCAATAATGCAGAGAAGTTACTTTAGACTGTTCTGTGATGTCAAGCACACCGAAACGCACCCCGCGCAAGGCACCCGCCGAACGGGCCGCGGAAATCGCCGACGCGGCCCGGGCCATTGGACTCGAGCAGGGCCTATCCGCGATTACCCTGCGCAACGTGGCAGGCAGAGCCGGGGTAGCGCCGGGCCTGGTGGCGCATTACCACCCCGCCATCGATGTCCTGGTGGCCGGTGTCTTCTCCGCCATCGTGGCCGCGGAAATCGATGAGGTGTCGGCCATGGTGGCAGAAAGGCCCACCCCGCGACAGGGCCTTGGCCTGCTGCTCCACACACTCTTGGACGACCGCCGGCTTGATGTGACGGCGGTGTGGGTGGAAGCGTGGTCCCTGGGCCGCCGCAACGAGGCGCTCGCAAGCAGCGTGCGCACACAGATGGATGCGTGGCAGGCGGTGATCCGGGCCCTGCTTGAAGCGGGCCTTGCCGCCGGGGAGTTCACAACGCCGGACGCGGAAGCCGTGGCCTGGCAGGTTCTGGGCATGATCGACGGGTTGAATGCCCAGGCTCTGGTGCGGTGGAACGGCGTCAGCGACCGGCACACCCACCTCGCCCGTGCCGTGGAAGTGATGGTCGGAGCGGCCCCGTCTTCGCTGCTGCAGCACGCGCCGCCCGTCGCCGACACGTGCTCCGGGGACAGTCTGATTACGCGTCAACGTGCGCATGGTCGCGAACCACGTCGATCCACCGGTCGGTAACCAGCGACCAGCGCTCGCGGAGCACTGGTTCGGCCTCCTCGAATGGCTCGATAATCTCCGATTCCGGGTCTATTCCCATGTCGGCCAGGATGTCCCCGCTCTCGAGGCTCCACTGGTTAGCGGTCCGTGCCACTGCTTCCAAATGGAATTGGAGTCCCCAGGCGTTCGGACCCACCCGGAAAGCCTGATTGCGACATCGGTCGCTCGAGCACAGGGAGACCGACCCCGCAGGCAGCAAGGTCACTTCAAGCCAGTGCCACTGGAGGGCTTGCAGTGGCCCTTCGAGGCTGTGGAGCAGCGGATCTGCAGCACCGTCAGGAGTCAGTTGCATGTCAACAAGCCCGACTTCCGGTCCGGCTGCGATCTTGTCGACACGTCCGCCGGCCACATGTGCGAGCAACTGAGCACCGAGGCATATCCCGAGGAGCGGAACCTGCCGTACCAATGCGTCCTTAACAAGGGCACGGACTCCGGGCAGCCACGGTGCGGTCTCGTCGTCGACCGGTCCGGGGGTACCGCCGAGGACGACGATCCCGTCCCAACCCGCACTCGAAGTCGGCACTGAATTCGCAGTCTCCGGCCCCACCACAGTCGTTTCCACCCCTGCTCGGGCCAGTCGTTCTCCGACAAGCGCTGCATCGGCGCTGCGTTCGTGCTCGACAATGAGGACTTTGAGGTTGCCGCCTGCGAAGGCATCCGCCATCTCAAAGCCTCCCTGCTGCGATGATCTTCTTCAAAAATTCCTGCGTGCGGGGCTCCGCTGGGTTGCCGAAAATCTGCTCGGGCGGCCCAACCTCCAAGACCTGTCCCTCATGAAGAAATGCCACCCGGCTTGACACTTCCCTGGCGAATGACATTTCGTGGGTCGCCATGAGGATGGTCAGTCCCTCGTTGGCCAGATCCCGGACGATGTTCAGCACCTCGGCAACAAGTTCCGGATCAAGGGCGGAGGTGATCTCGTCGAGCAGCAGTACGTCCGGGTTCATGGCCAGCGCACGCACAATGGCCACGCGCTGCTGCTGGCCACCCGAGAGCTGATCGGGAAAGGCCATGGCCTTATGGTCCAAGCCCACCCGCGTGAGCAGTTCATGTGCTTGGTTTTCTGCTTCCGCTTTCGCCACTCCCAACACCCGGATCGGGGCGAGAGTCACATTGTCCAGAGCCGTCATGTGGGGGAACAAATTAAAGCTTTGGAAGACGATGCCCACTCTGCGCCGCAAGGCATTGACGTCGATACCTTCGCCGGACACAACGTCATTGTCCAAGTGGATTTCCCCGCCTTGGATTGTTTCCAACGCGTTGACGCAGCGGAGCAGGGTCGACTTCCCGCAACCTGAGGCTCCGATGAGGCAAACAACCTCGTGCTTGTCGATGTGCAGGTCCACGCCGCGCAAGACAACGTTGTTTCCATACGCCTTGACCACATTGTTCATTTCAAGAAAGGGCATGATTATCCTTGCAGCCTCTGTTTTTTCTCGTCCCGCTCCAACAGCCGGTCAACAAACCGGGTCTGCGGAATGGTGATCAGGATGAACAGAATCGCGACCACTGTGACCGAGGACAGGTTGAAGTAATTGCTGGCGTAGGTTTTGGCTTGTGTGAATGCGTCCACCGTCCCGATGATCGTGACGAGCGCGGTATCTTTCTGCAGCCCGATGAAATCGTTGAGCAGCGGCGGCGATACGCGCCGGAACGCTTGCGGGACGACGACGAATCGCAGGGTCTTACCGTAGCTGAGCCCGAGCGACCGGGCCGCCGAAACCTGTGACCAATGGATGCTCGAAATGCCAGCTCGGTAGACTTCAGCCACATAGGCGCTATACGTCAAGGTCAGCGCAAAAATCGCCGCCCACATGGGACTCATATCGCTGAGCAACGGCACATTGGCCAGCGGCAGCCCGAACCCAATGAGGTAGATCACGATGATCGACGGGATGGCACGGAACACGTCGACGTACATCATCGCGAGCCAGCGGATGGGCCTGCCGGCCTGCCCGGGCGCCATCCTTGCGATGGCAATGACCAGACCGAAAATCAGCACGAAGAGTTCAGCCGTCACGGCAATGATGATGTTGTTGGTAAAAGCCTTGGCCACATCGCCCAGGCTCTGCGCCATAAAGGAGATGTCGAAGAATGTGGACTGGACAGCATGATCGTTCGCCAGAAGGAACAACACGAAAACGCTGATGATGCTGACCGGCATCGACGAACCGAGCGTGATCCAACCGCAGTTGGCTCCACGGAATCGTAAACGCCGTCCCTCCACCAGGTTGCCGGCCCCCAGCGCAGCCGAACCGGCCCTCGCGAAACGGTGCCCCCGCACGAGCGGGATTCCTGTCGCGAGGGCCAACGCCACGAGCACGGCCCCGACGCCGGTCAGGATAAGGGTCCAAAGCCCTTCTGCGGCAGCGGCATTCAAGAGCGCCGCCGTGTAAGCGGTCAGGACGAGGGCCAGGAAGAAGATGACGGTCGCCGCCAGCAAAACCGTGCTTGTTGCGTCGGCAGACTTGGCCTCTTTCACGCCCCCTGTCCGGGGCGAGGAAGTCATGGGCGGGAAAACACCCGTCATTTGACGTCGTCCCAGATGGGGATCGTGGCCGGGTCGACTCCGTATGCGTCGGCAAGATAGGTAGAGCCCAACTTATCGAGGGTGCCGTCCGAACGAAGCTCAGCAAGGATCTTGTTGACAGTGTCGACGTTGGTTGACCCCTTGGGCATCATCACTCCGTAGGATTCGTCTGTCGGGATTTGGCCAGCCACTTTCAACGCGCCACCTGAATTCGCTGCTGCGCCCAGCACGATACTGAGGTCCTGAATCCCCGCATCGATCCTGCCTGCTGCGACTGCAGCCTGCTGTTCGGGGTCTCCGGGGAAGACCGCCACCTCAGTCTTGGGCCTGATCACATCCGCCACCAGCATTTGTCCCACCGTTCCCTGCTTGACTCCGATACGGGAGTCGGCAAGGTTCTGCTCGTTGACGGCTGAGTCCTTCTTAACCAGCACGCCGGCTGTGGACTGGAAATATGGTTCGGAAAATTCCATGACCTGCTTGCGTTCGTCGGTGATCGTGATCTGGTTCAGCGTCATATCAAAGTCGCCCGCCTTGCCTGCCACGAGACCGTCAAATGAAGTGTTCTGCAGGACGATGTTCTCGACGCCAGCCCGATGCGCAATGTTGGCCAGCAAGCAGTAATCAAAGCCGCTTGCGATGCTCTCGACGGTGTCGCCGTTGTACCAGCCTGGCGACGGGAGGTCCGCTTTGACCGTGATGGTCCCCTCCTTGATGAGGTCCAGCTCGTGCGTGCCTGCCGGGCCCGACACGGCGCATTCGCCGTAGGAAGCCGCATTCCCGTCGGCAGCAGCGTCCTCGGAATCAGCACCGCCGCCCCCTGCGGAGCTTCCGCACGCCGCCATGCCAAACACCAAAGCCGCAGCGCCGGACGTGGCCACCATTTGAGAGAGTCGCATATTAAGGTCCTTTCGGCGGGAGCCTAAATCGATTTAGGCAATCGCTTAGAATTGTAGGTGCAGATGCATGGAAAGTGAACCACATCACACCTGAGAGAGATTCCGTCATATGAAGGACCTGCCGGGCAGTGGCGCTGCGGCACCGCGCGTTCGCATCAAGGACGTTGCTGCCGCCGCTGGGGTGTCGACAGCGACGGTATCGAACGTCTACAACAAGAAGGGCGAGGTGGCGCCGACAACGCGTGCGAAGGTTTTGGCCACCGGCAAAAGCCTCGGCTACCAGCCGAACCCGTCCGGACGAGCCCTGCGCATGGGACAGACCCGGGTCTTAGGTGTCCTCGTGAGCTACCGGAACTCCCCGGTCTGGCGTTACACGTACCTGCCCTATTACCGCGGCATCATTTCTGACGCTGCCATCGAGGCAATGGATCACGGCTACTCCGTGGTTGCAGCCTCACCGAAGGCAGACGATCTCGCCGATTCATTTCCGCTCGTAGACGGGGTGATCGTGGTCGACCCCCTGGACAACGACCCCATATTCGCCTTCTGCGCCGAACGGGGCATTCCGCTGGTTGCCGACGGTGGCTTCGTCACGGGACACGGGGGCGACCTGCAGATGGCGGTCCTGGGCAACGTGCGGCGTTCTGTGCATGACATCCTCGATCTCACGGCCCGACAAAGTCAGACCGTGGCCGGGCGTCCGCCCACCCACATGGCACTCTTCACCGGATCGATCATTGACCGCTACACGGCGGAAACAGAAGCGGCGTTTTCCTCATGGTGCCAGTTGAATAAAATCCAGGCGCAAATCACGGCTCTTGGACCTAATGGCGACGCCGGGCAGACCGCCCAGCGGCTACTGTCCACCAACCGGCCGGATGCGGTCTATTGCCTCAACGAAAGTTACTCCGGTGCCATCATCGCAGCGGCCGCGGTGCTGGGGGTGGGAATCCCCGAGGACGTAGTGGTCTCCTCCGCCGCCACCTCGGAGCAAACCATTCACGACCCGCGGATCAACTATATGGAGTCTGCAGACCCTGAGGGGCCCGGCCGAAGTGCCGTCCGCCTGCTCGTCAATTT
>NZ_JBNHHB010000086.1:0-20312 GCF_059091905.1 Arthrobacter sp. Dra40 | reverse complement strand
GGTGAGAGCGCGCACCAAGGTACTTTTGCCATGGTCAACGTGCCCGGCGGTGGCCACCACGAACATGTCAGGAGCCTGCACTTCCCGGCGGGTCATCGAGCTGTACCAGTGCCAAACGCACGGCGGCAGCCAGCCGCTCGTCGTCGGCCTCCGGCACACAGCGCAGGTCAACCAGGCAGGTACCGCGGTGGACACGCGGCAGCACCGCCGGATCACCGGTCCGAAGGCGCCGGGCGGCCGGTTCGGGCAGTTGAACGGCCCACCCTGGCAGCGGTACCCCTGGCGCTCCCCCGCCGCCGACTCTCCCGTCATGCTCCACCACCAGGCCGCCGGCGGCAGCCGCCAAGCGCTCTGTGCGCTGCCGCAGCCGGGCGGGATCGGCGTGCAGGGCATCCGTCACCGGCGTCTGCTCTCCGATGATCGTCGCTTCGACCGCCGCCAGCGTCAGCTTGTCTGCCCGCACCGCCCGGGCGAGCGGATGGCTGGCCAGCCGGCTGATTACTTCGGCACGGCCCAAGATCAGCCCCGCTTGGGGGCCGCCCAACAGCTTGTCGCCGCTGGCGATGACCACGTCGGCCCCGGCAGCCAGCGCACCGGAAATGTCAGGCTCATCGGGCAGCATCGGGTCCGGTTCGAGGAGGCCGCTGCCGAGATCTGCGACCAAAGGGATGTGGTGTTCTTCGGCCAGGGACCGCAGCTGGCTCAGTCGGACCTCGGACGTAAACCCGCTGACCCGGAAATTGCTCGGGTGCACCTTGAGCAGGCAACCGGTCCGGGCAGTGATGGCTGCTGCGTAATCAGCCAGGTGGGTCCGATTGGTGGTGCCCACCTCGCGCAGGCGGGCACCGGTTGATTCGATCAGCTCGGGAAGCCTGAAGCCGGCCCCGATTTCAATCAGCTCGCCGCGGCTGATCACGACTTCCCCGGTGCCGGCCAAGGCAGTGGTGGCCAGCACCAGCGCCGCGGCGCCGTTGTTCACCACCAGCGCCTCTTCCGCAGCCGGACATGCCTGAAGCAGGGCCCTCCGAGCACCGGCCCCCCGCCGGGACCGCACCCCGGCGCCCAAATCCATCTCGACGTCAACATAACCGGCGGCCGACAGCAAAGCCTGACGCGCGGACGCGGAGAGTGGAGCGCGTCCCAAATTCGTGTGGACGATAATGCCGGTGGCATTGAGGACCGGCCGCAACGAAGCGGCTGCGCGGGACGCCACGGCGGCCAAAACCGTCGCCTCGACGTCGTCGGGGGCAAGATCGCCGCGGCGCGCCTGTTCCTGCGCGGCCCGAACGGCCGAGCGGATCGCGTCGTCGCCGAGGCGGGTGCGCGCGTGGCGGAGCTCCGGGTGGGCGAGCAGCGTATCGGTGCGCGGAATGAGCCGGCGCGGGTCGTTCTGGCCCACGGCCCTCCTTCCCGGGTCACCTTCAGCTGCGGCAGCTGGCGGAAGCGGACGGGAATCGAACCCGCCAGACCGAGGTACTCGGTCTCACCGGTTTTGAAGACCGGGGGGCCCACCAGGACCCGGACGCCTCCACGAGCATGGTAACACCGGCCGGCCGCTCCTATGCTGTGATCATGAATGGGACCACGGGCGTTGCAGCACAACCCGCCGAAGCAGTCCGGCTCACCGGTTACGCGCACGGCGGAGGGTGCGCCTGCAAAATTCCGCCGGGCGAGCTCGAAGACGTAGTTCGCGGTCTGACCGGCCAAACCGACCCGAACGTCTTGGTGGGGCTCGACGACGGCGACGATGCCTCTGCGGTGCGCGTCGGAGAAGACCTCGCAGTGCTCTCGACGGCGGACTTCTTCACACCCGTGGTCGACGACGCGTATGACTGGGGCCGGATCGCTGCGGCGAACGCCCTCTCGGACGTCTACGCGATGGGCGGGCGTCCGATCAGCGCGATCAACCTGGTGGGCTGGCCCCGGGACCTCCTGCCCATGGAGCTGCTGACCGAAGTGTTGCGGGGCGGGCTTGCAGTGGCTTCCGAAGCGGGGTGTCCAGTGACCGGCGGGCACTCGGTTGACGACCCGGAACCGAAGTACGGGATGGCAGTGACAGGCATTGCCGAACCCGACAAGCTCATGCGTAATGACGCAGCCCAGCCCGGAATGCCGATCACGCTGACCAAACCGATCGGCCTCGGTCTGCTGAACAACCGGCACAAACAGACCGGCGAGGTCTTCGCCGAGGCTATCGCGGTGATGACGCAGCTGAACCGGGAGGCCGCGGACGCGGCGGTGCGCAGCGGTGTCCGGGCTGCCACGGATGTCACGGGATTTGGCCTTCTCGGCCACCTCTTCAAGATGTGCCGCGCGTCGGGAGTGGCTGCCATCATTGACCGGAGCGCCGTCCCCCTCGTCGCCGGCGCCCCGGAGGCTCTCCGGGATGGCTACATTTCCGGCGGCACACGGCGCAACCTGGAATGGGTACGCCCGCATCTGCGGCCGGGAGCAGGAATTTCAGAGGCTGATCTGCTGATGCTGGCCGATGCGCAGACTTCGGGCGGGCTGCTCGTGGTCGGCGAGCTGCCCGGGCACCCCGTCGTGGGGGAAACCGTGGCAGGTTCCGGGATCGAGGTGCGCTGAGCCGTCCAGCGGTTCACCGGGCGGTCGTGATTGAATCATGGACGATGCCTGCCCTGCGCCGGGCCGCGAGCCGCTTCTTTTGCGGTTCGACGGTGTAGCGGGGGTCCTCAGTGGAGCGGATACCGGCCCGCAGGACTCCGAACCGTGTCAGCGCCGAGGCCGCAAGCAGGGCTGCTCCACAGGCCGCCGCGGCCAGCCTGTTCCTGCCGCCACAGAGGACACCGACGCCGCCGGCCACGGCCAACCGCTGGCTCCACTTCAGCATCTGCCCGGGTGTGCCTTCATGCAAAGGTTCGGCAGCCACCGGGTCCATGCCATGTTCCATCACCCGCGTGGCGATCACATCGCCTGCAACACCCAGGACCGCGAGCGCCCGGGCGGGCCCGGCCTCGTGGACGGGTGTGGTGATGATGGCC
Organism: Arthrobacter sp. Dra40; assembly: GCF_059091905.1. Lineage (NCBI taxonomy): Bacteria > Bacillati > Actinomycetota > Actinomycetes > Micrococcales > Micrococcaceae > Arthrobacter > Arthrobacter sp. Dra40. Next base: position 17,310 of record NZ_JBNHHB010000086.1, on the reverse strand, counting down.
AGACCGGCCGCGGCCATGCTTGCGGAACTGACGAAAACGAAGGGCAGATCTTCACGTGCGGCGTTCCACGTCGGATTCGCGGTGTCCGACAGGAGAACCGCCGTGTAGGCGGAGAGCGGCGCGGCGAACACCGCCGCCCCTGCGCCCGCCGGCCCCTCGAGTGCCTGCAGCACCGGGCGCAGCGGGCCCAGCGGCAGCCGCGAGCCGGTCAGGCGATCGATTTCGGACGCTGCCGAAATCCCGGCACCTGCGCTGAAGGCGGTCAGGATCCATGAGCCAAGGCTCATGGGCGACGTGGGTTTGATCGTGCGCAGCATGTTGAGGAACCGCTCGGGCCGGCCCAGATCGGCCACCAGCGCGGCCGCCCCGAGCCCGATTGCCGTGAGGGCGCCGAGTCGGCTGTTGCGGCACAGTGCCCGGTTGCCCGTAAGCTGCGCGCCAAGTCCGAGCAGCGCGGATCCCCCGGCCACGCCGCCCAGGAAAAGGTAGGCGCCTATGGGGTCTCCCCAGGGCGGTGGCTTGACCACGGGCCGGCCATAGTAGGACGAGAACTCGGGCTCTGGAACCATCGGCATTTCGCCAGAGCCGTCCCCGGTTCCAGCGCGGCGCCGCTTTCCCCCGCGCCTGGGCCGGCGCGGCGGTTCGGGCGGGCGGTAGTCGTCAAAGTCAGAGACAGTCAAGGGCGGCCTCCAGTCCAAAAGGCCGCCGCGGTCGCGGCGAGCATGCCGGCCGCAGCGATGCCAGCCCGCTTGAACATGCGCGGCAAGTCTGCTGTGGGCACCCGTGGGTCGGGCGGCAGGCCATACACCTCCGGTTCATCGAGCAGCAGGAACACGGAGCCGGTGCCGCCGACGCCGTCGTCATCGTTGGCGCCGTAGAGGCGCGCCTCGGTCAGCCCCTGCGAGTGCAGTTCAGCCACGCGCTGCTTCGCGGTGGCCACCAACTCCTCACGCTCGCCGTACTTGATCGACGTCGTAGGGCAGGCCTGGGCGCAGGCGGGCGTCTGGCCTTCGACGATCCGGTCGTAGCACAGGGTGCATTTCTGCGCGACGCCGACGTTGCGTGTTTGCGCTTGTTCCCCGGGGGTGAAGTCACGCTGTGTTTTCGGGGCGACAGTGCCATCGCTGCGGCGTTCGATCACACCGAACGGACATCCCGCGACGCAGGTGCCGCAGCCATTGCACACGTCGTCCTGCACCACCACTGTGCCGTGCTCGGTTCGGAACAGAGCACCGGTGGGGCATACGTCCAGGCACCCGGCGTTGGTGCAGTGCTTGCACACATCCGAGGACATCAGCCAGCGGAAATCGGGTGTATCGGGGGGCGTTGTATCCACGCCTGCCAGCTTCCCCACGCTGTCGGAGCTTCCCGGTGGTCCGATGCCAGGCATGCCGAGGCTGACGAGGGCGCGCCCGGAGTCGCGTGCCTGCTCGATCTGCTCGCGCTTCTGCTCGACAAAGGCGACATGGCGCCACGTGTCGGCTCCCAGCGCACCGGTGTTGTCGTAGGAGGACTGCAGGAGTTCGTACTCCGAATCATGCGGGTTGCGGTTCCACTCTTTGCAGGCCACCTCGCATGCTTTGCATCCGATGCAGATCGAGGTGTCTGTGAAAAAGCCCTTACGCGGGTGCCCGCTGTGCGTGTGGCCGGAAGCTTCAGTCAGCTGATTCATCTAGTCTTCCCTCCTGGTGTCGTCACCCAACACTTGGCCCGGGTCGGTAAGTTTGGCGCTGCCGGTTTCGGGTGTCACGCCTGCCCGTGCCCGGTATTCGGCGACCAGGGTGAGGAGCTCCGGTCCCTGTGGCCGCCGGCCCGGGAAGATGTCGCAGGACCCGACCTTCGACTCCTGGATCTGCACGTTTGGATCGAGCGCCACCCCCAACAGATCGTTGGCTGCGTCACCGCTGACGACGGCGTCGTCTCCGACTCCCCAGTGGTAGGGCAGCCCGATCTGGTGCATGACGCGCCCCGCTACCACCAGCGGCCTCATCCGATCAGTCACGAGTACCTTGGCCTCGATGGCTGCCCGGGGCGAGACGATCGTCGCCCATCCGTAGGGTTCCAGCCCGCGCTCGGCCGCCAACTCAGGTGACACCTCACAGAACATCTCCGGCTGGAGCTCCGAGAGGTACGGCAGCCACCTGCTCATGCCGCCGGCTGTATGGTGTTCGGTCAACCGATACGTGGTGAAGACGTAGGGGTAAACGTCCGCACCGGGCGCGCCGGCGCTCGGTGCGCTGAGATTGTCTTCGCGCGGGAAGGTGAGCCGGGCAGGGTTCTGCTGCTGCCGGTACAGCGGGTTGGCAACCGGGGACTCCTGCGCCTCATAGTGGGTCGGCAGGGGACCATCCACCATGCCCTTCGGTGCAAACAGCCATCCCTTGCCGTCGGATTGCATAATGAACGGGTCGTCCCCCGCCAGTGCGGCTGCCCCGCCTGCGGTTGGATCCGGTTGGCTTCCGGGAGCTCGGTCCAAGGGGAAATCCGGGACGTCCTCCCCTGTCCACCGGTTCTGCTCCTGGTCCCACCAGACGTACTTCTTGCGTTCGCTCCACGGCTTTCCCTCAGGGTCCGCCGAGGCGCGGTTGTAGAGGATCCGCCGGTTCGCCGGCCATGCCCAGCCCCACTCGGAGGCCACCGGCCCCTGTTCCTGCCCGGGCTTGCGGTCGGCCGCATGGTTGATGCCGTCCGCATACACACCCGTATAGATCCAGCAACCACCCGACGTCGAGCCGTCCGGGCGCATCTCGGTGTACGACGCAAGGGGCAAGCCGGCCTTGGGGCCAGTGAGATGCCGGCCGTTGATTTCGGCGAGCACCGCCTCCCCATCGGGGTCGCCGTGTTCGTCGACGGGATAGTCCCACGTCAAGTCCAGCAGCGGCCGGTCGCGTTCATCCGTCGAGTGCGCCAGCTTGGCCCGGATGCGCTTGCCCAGCTCATGGAAGAACTGCAGTTCGCTCTGGCAGTCCCCCGGCGGCTGAATCGCCTGGTGCCGCCATTGCAGCAGACGCTGGGTCTGGGTGAAGGAACCGGCCTTTTCCACATGGGTCGCCGCCGGCAGGAAGAAGACTTCGGTGCCGATGTCCTCGGTCCGCAGCTCGCCGGTGGCAATCTCGGGGCCGTCCTTCCACCACGTCGCCGACTCAATGAGGTTCAGGTCACGCACCACCAGCCATTTCAAGTGGGACATCCCGAGACGCTGCATCCGGCCGTTGGCGGATCCGACGGCGGGGTTCTGGCCAAAGATGAAATAGCCCTCGACCTGGTCATCGAGCATGCTCATCACGGTCTGGTAGGTCCCGTGCGGGCCGTTGATCCGGGGAAGGTAGCCGTAGCCCCAGTCCGAGTCCGCGTTCGCCGCGTCGCCCCACCAAGCCTTGAGCAGGCTGATGGTGTACGCATCGGCGTCCGCCCAGTAGCCCTTTTGGGTCGGGGACGCGATGCTGCCGAGGTAGTCCTGCAACGTCTCCATCTCGGCCCTGGGCATGGGGAGGTAGCCGGGCAGCAGGTTGAACAGCGTCGGAATGTCGGTGGAGCCTTGAATGCTGGCATGGCCGCGCAGCGCCATGATTCCTCCGCCCGGCCGCCCCATGTTGCCCAGCAGGAGCTGCAGGATCGCCGCGGTCCGGATGAACTGCGCGCCCACAGTGTGCTGGGTCCAGCCGACGGCATAGGCAAAGCACGTGGTCCGGTCGCGGCCGGAGTTCTCCGTGATGGCCCGCGCCAGGTAGTCGAAATCCTCCAGCGAGATGCCGCAGGCATCCCTGACCATTTCCGGGGTGTAGCGCAGGTAGTGTCGTTTCAGGATCTGGAACACCGTTCGTGGATGTTCGAGAGTAGGGTCCTGCTCGAAATCCGGGTGGTCCAGGGGCGGTCCTCCGGAGCCGTATTGCTGCCCGGTTGCCCGTTCCGAGGTGTCTGCCCCGTGTTCGTGCCCGTCCGGCTCTCCCGCTCCCGGCTTCCGCTCGTAGGCCCAGGACGCCAGGTTGTACTGGCCCGTCTCCGGGTCGAACCCGGAAAACAGTCCGCCCAGGTCCTCGGTGTCACGGAAGTCTTTGTTCACCAGCGTTGCCGCATTGGTGTAGGCGCTAACGTACTCCTTGAACCAGAGATCGTTGCTGATCACGTAGTTGATCAGGGCGCCAAGAAGCACGATGTCTGAACCCGCACGGAGGGGCACATGCTTGTCCGCCACGGCGCTCGTGCGCGTAAACCGCGGATCCACATGGATGACCTTTGCGCCGCGCGCTTTCGCTTCCGTCACCCACTGGTAGCCCACGGGATGGCATTCGGCCATGTTTGAGCCCTGGATGACAATGCAGTCGGCGTTGGCCATGTCCTGCAGTGATTGCGTTGCGCCGCCGCGTCCGAAGGAGGTTCCCAAACTGGGAACGGTGGCGGAGTGTCAAATGCGTGCTTGGTTTTCGAGCTGAATGGCGCCTGCAGCGGTGAAGAGCTTCTTGATCAGGTAGTTCTCTTCGTTGTCCAGGGTCGCCCCGCCGAGCCCGGCGATGCCCATGGTCCGGCGCAGCGGCCGCCCGTGCTCATCCTTGTCCTGCCAGTTGTTCCGGCGTGCTTCGAGGAACCTGTCCGCCACCATGTCGACGGCGGTGTCCAGGTCCAGGTCCTGCCAGTCCGCTGCATGTGGTGCCCGGTAGAGCACTTTCGTCTGCCTGCCTGGCGCGTTGACCAGTTGCTCGCTGGCGGATCCCTTGGGGCAGAGCCGGCCGCGGGAGATCGGTGAATCCGGGTCGCCCTCGATCTGGACAACCTTTTCGTCCTTGACAAAAACGCGCTGGCCGCACCCCACCGCGCAGTAGGGACACACGCTTTGCACCACGCGGTCTGCGGTCGACGTCCGGGGAGAGATTTCACGGGTCCGCCGCGACGTCACAGCCTCGCCCCGCCCGAGTGAATCACCCGTTCGGAGCTGCCGTACCACCGGCCACTCGAGGAAGCTGAACCGCGACATGGGCCCACCCTAGTCCATCCGATGGACGGACAACAGAGGTCGGCCTGTGGGAGGCCGGCCGGCGTCGATACCCCGCCGGCCATTGGGCGAGGCGGATGTTGCAGCGGAACTTCACGTCACCGCCGGCCGCCCCCGCCTGCCTACATCCACAGGACGCCGTCATTCCGGAACTCCCGGATGCGGTGGGCGATCATCCGCCCCAGCAACCCGGCGGGAACAGGCTGGGTGTAGGGCAGCTGCACCGAGCCCTTGCCTGTTCGAAAGTTTGTCAGTTCATCGGCAAACGCCGCTCGGGTGCTGGGAGTGAAAACGAAGTTTGCGTGCTGCCTGTACCCGGCAAAAACGAACATGATGGTTCCGTCAAGAGAGTACGCCGGAGAACCCCATTTCAAGGCTTCTACGGCTTCCGGAGCATGCCTGCGGCTCAGGTCCCGCAGCTCTTCCAGCAGTTTACGAGCGTCCGCGGGGAATGCCGCCAGATACTCATCTACGCTCTTCGGCTTGTCCACGATGCGACGCTACCGTGGCCGTCCGCCGGTACCAAGCCGGCGATTAGTCCGCCGCTCCGTGGAGACCAGATGTTTAAGCGGAACGTGACATTGTTCAGTCTCCGACGTTCCCCTGCAATCCGGACAGATGCCTGCAGCGCCTGACCCGCGGGAGCGTGGTCCTGGGCGCCGCCGGAAGTGGGGGGAAATTCGCGCCTGAGGACCGGTGGTCTATTCCCTGCGGGCAGCACCTCGGTCCATACTCTAAAACGTACAGGGCATCCGCAGGGCGGAGCCGCCCCTGGTGCAGGGCTCCGGCGGCAGATGCAGGCACGAACATGGGGGTCCGGCATGTCCATGTGGAGCGGTTCTCAATCCATCCTTAGGCGCAAGCCGATTACGGAGATGGTGGAGGAAAGCGGGGAAAGCCGTCTTGCTAAAAGCCTGGGTTTGTGGCAGCTGACCGCGATCGGCGTTGGCGGCATCATCGGTATCGGTATCTTCACGTTGGCCGGTCTGGTGGCCAACGGCGGCCCCGACGCGTCGCCGGTGGGCCCGGCGGTGCTCATTTCCTTTCTCATAGCTGGCCTGGCCAGCGCGGCGGCTGCACTGTCGTACGCAGAATTCGCGGGCATGATCCCGTTTGCCGGCTCCGCCTACACCTATGGCTACGTGGCCCTAGGGGAAGTCATCGGCTGGTTCATCGGCTGGGACCTCCTGCTGGAGTACACGGCCATCGTCGCCGTCGTCGCCATTGGCATATCGGGTTATTTCAGCGCCTTTATGGTGGGCATCGGAGTAGAGGTGCCGGCGTGGATGCAGGGCACCGGCGACACCGTCGAGGGCGGTGTGATCAACTTGCCGGCCCTCGTGGTCTGCCTGCTGATCGCCTGGATCCTCAGCCGCGGGACCCGCACCTTCGGCCGTTTCGAACTGATAGCGGTGGGGCTGAAGATCCTGCTGATCCTCTTCATCATCGGGCTGGGCTTCTTCTATGTGAACCCGGGCAACTACACCCCGTTCATGCCCACCGGATTCGGCTCGGTCCTGGCCGGTGCCGCCACCGTCTTCTTCGCAGTCTTCGGTTATGACGCAATGAGCACGGCGGCGGAGGAATCCGTAGACGGCAAGAAGTACATGCCGAAGGCGATCCTGCTGTCGCTGGGCATCGCGATGACCCTCTATGTGCTGGCTACCCTGGTGCTAACCGGGATGCAGAACTATAAGAACATCAGCCCCACCGCGGGGTTCGCCTCCGCCTTCGAGGCGGCCGGGTTGCCGGTCGTGGCCACGATCATTTCCGCCTTCGCCGTAGTGTCGATCCTGACCGTGATGCTCACCTTCCTGCTGGGCGTGACCAGGGTGTGGTTCTCGATGAGCCGCGACGGGCTGCTGCCGTCCTGGTTCGCGGCCACGGACCGGCACGGCACCCCGCAGCGGGTGACGTGGATTGCCGGCACCGCATCAGCCCTGTTGGCCGGTTTTTTCCCCATCCGGGCCGTAGCGGACCTCACCAATATCGGCATCCTGGCCGCCTTCGTGGTGGTTTGTGTGGCCGTGATCGTACTGAGGCGCACCCGGCCGGAGGTACCGCGGACCTTCCGGCTGCCGTTCATGCCGGTGGTCCCTGCCTTCGGCGTCGTGGCCTCCGGGTTCCTGATGCTGCAACTGCACTGGGAAACCTGGGTGCGCTTTGTGGTCTGGCTGATCATCGGCCTGACCATCTACATGTTGTACAGCCGCAGACACTCACTGATGAACCCGGAGAGTCCGCGCCACCGGCCTGTAGCCTGACGGTCGCTGAGCGCCTCGACGGCGGGAACGATCGGGCAAATCGGAACGCTTGCTCACGAACCCTCCTTGACGAGCCCGGACCCTCCAGTATCGTGATGGCAATCGACGAGCACTCATTGACCTGGAGTACCGATGGCCGTTCGCGTTGACCTCAACATCTCGCTCGACGGGTTCGCGACCACGACCGAGCAAACCCCCGAGAACCCGATGGGCAAAGACTGGTCCCGCCTGGTCGAGGCGTACACCGCGACCAGAACCTTCCGGGAACGCGTCTTGCACGACACCTCCGGCAAGGGCACGACCGGCGTGGACGACGAGTATGCGAAGGCGTACTTCGCTGAGGTCGGCGCAGAAATCATGGGCGCGGGGATGTTCGGCCTGCACCACTTCCCTGACGACCCGGACTGGCGAGGCTGGTGGGGCGACGAGCCACCGTTCCGGGTCCCTGTTTTCGTGCTGACGCACGGCGCCCCACGGCAGCCGATCGAGATGACCGGGGGCACGACGTTCCATTTCCTCTCCGCAACGCCACAGGAGGTGCTCGACCGCGCGTTGGAAACCGCCGGGGGCGAGGACGTCCGCGTGGGCGGCGGTGCGACCGTCGTGCGTGACTTCCTAAAGGCCGGGCTCGTCGACCAACTCCACGTCGCGATCGCGCCGATTATCCTCGGCCGCGGTATCCGCCTCTGGGACGACATGCGCGGGCTGGAATCCGGCTACCGCGTCACCACCGAGACGGCCGAGAGCGGCACAGTCCACCTGACATTCCGCCGATAAGGCGCGGGATTCCGCGGGTCCAAGTGCCTGTCGTCAGACATGGACTTGGAACTGCACGGCGTTCCGACCCAGCACAAAAGGTAGTGGCGGCACACTTCGCCGTCGCGCAGGAGATGCCCGGCCCCCGGGACCGGCCGGCGTTAACGGGGCAGGTAGCGCAGATATGCGGTGCCGTTGTCGAAGATTCTGTATTCGGCGAGACCCAGGTCAAGGTGCACGTCGTCGGGCAGGGCGCGCAGCCCTCCGCCCACCATCTTCGGAACCACGAAGAACCGGAAGTCCCCAACCAGGCCCGCACGGATCGCGTCTGCCGCAACCGTGGGTCCGAAGAGCTCGACCACACCTTTCGCACGCTCCACGACGCGCTGCAGCTCGGCCAAGCTCAGGTGCGGCACGATGCTGGCCCGGTCCGATGTGACCTCTTCGCCCGTCATGGTCGACGACACCACGACCTTGTCTATGCCGCGCCAGCGCCGGGCGAACTCCCGCTCAGCCACAGGACGGTCCTCGGAGTCCGGATAGGTGTCCCAGTACCCCATCAACGCATAGGCTCTTCGCCCGAGCACCTCCGTGGACACCTCGGCCAGGCGATCGAGGTGGACAGCAAACACCGCCTCGGTCGGGGCCGTCCACTGAAAGTCGCCGTCGGCATCGGCGACGTAGCCGTCGACGGACACGGTCGCGACATAGGCGAGGGTTCCCATGCATCCGTCCTAGCACACCCGGCTTGGCCGTTCAGCCGTCAGTTTTCTTCAGTTCCTCAGCGAGCATCACGATGATGCCGCTGGGACCGCGGACGTACGTGAGCCTATAGGTGTCCTCATAGGTCGCCACACCGCGAAGCGGACGGCAGCCGTGCTTCGCGGCTGTCTCAAGGGCCTTGTCCAAATCATCGACGGAGAACGCGACGCGGTGCATGCCAATCTCATTGGGGCGGGTGGGAGTCGACTCGATCGCTTCCGGGTGGATGTATTCGAAGAGCTCGAGCCGACCGTGACCGTCCGGGGTCTGGAGCATCGCGATGTTCGCGTGGTTGCCATCAAGCCCGACGGCGGTCTCGGTCCACTTACCACTGACCGTGTCGCGGCCGACAACCGTGAGACCGAGGTCGGTGAAAAAGGCAATCGCTGCGTCGAGGTCGCGAACGGCGATGCCGACGTTCTCAAGTTTGATGGCCATGGGCGTCATGCTAATAGCCCGGGAGTGTGGAAAAGAAGCCCTGCCAGCCACCGCCGCGGCAATAATGCTAGACGTTGAACCGGTCCCCGACCGCGTTCCGTCCATGGTCAGGGTCGCTCATGGTCCGTTCAGGTGAAGCCGCTGTGCGCTCAGAGACGGCGACGCCGATTGTTGACAATAGTATAATGGCGCCCGCATCATTGGACCCATGACGTCCCTTAGCCCCCTCCTGAAGCAAGCGACCCCAGTGGTGGTTGATCACGCCCTTGGGAGCTGGATATACGCGACTGATGGAAAGTCGTATCTGGATTTCACTACCGGCATTGGTGTAACAAGCACGGGTCATTGTCATCCGCGGGTGGTGGAGGCTGCCCGCGAGCAGGTGGGGAAGGTCATCCACGCGCAGTACACCACTGTGATGCACAAGCCCTTGCTGGCGCTGACCGAGAAGCTTGGCGAGGTGCTGCCCGAAGGGCTGGATTCCGTGTTTTACGCCAATTCCGGATCGGAGGCGGTAGAGGCTGCGATCCGTCTGGCCAGAATGGCCACGGGCCGGCCAAACATTGTGGTGTTCCAGGGCGGTTTCCACGGTCGGACGGTGGCGGCGGCCTCGATGACCACTGCCGGAACGAAGTTCTCCGCAGGGTTCTCACCACTGATGTCCGGGGTGCACGTGTCCGCCTTCCCATATGCCTACCGGTACGGCTGGGATGAGGCGGCCGCAGTGGAATTCGCCTTGAAGGAACTGGACTACCTGCTCCAGACCCGCACCGCACCCAACGACACCGCAGCGTTCCTGATCGAACCGGCCCTCGGTGAGGGTGGGTACCTGCCCACCCCGGCGGCGTTCCAGGAAGGACTGCGGGAACGGGCCGACCGGCACGGCATCCAGCTGATCTTCGACGAAGTCCAGACTGGCGTGGGCCGGATGGGCAAGTTCTGGGGACACCAGTACTCCACCGCCGCCCCGGACATCCTTATCACTGCCAAGGGCATCGCCTCCGGTTTTCCGCTCTCCGCAATCGCCGCTTCCACCGACCTGATGTCCAAGGGCTGGCCCGGATCACAAGGCGGAACCTACGGCGGGAATGCAGTCTCTGCCGCCGCCGGCGTCGCCACCCTCGATGTGGTCCGTGACGAAGGGCTGGTGGAGAACTCACGGATCCGCGGTGAACAGCTCCAGGCCGGGCTCAAAGACATTCAGGCCGGATTCCCTGTCATTGGCGACGTCCGCGGCAAGGGCCTGATGCAAGGCATCGAATTTTCCACCGAGGACGGCGCCCCCGATGCCGCCACCGCAGCAGCAGTCCAGCAGGCCACCACCAACACCGGCCTGCTCACGCTCACCTGCGGCCCGGCCGGTAACGTCGTCCGCCTCATCCCCGCCCTCATCGTCACGGCCGAAGAAATCACCACCGGCCTGACACACCTCCAGGATGCCATCGCCGCCGTCACCCCAGCCGTGGCGGTGTCCGCTGACGCATGAGCCCACCATGATTGATGCTGTCCACTCCCCCGCAGACCCCGCAACGGGCACCCGTCGGACAGGCGCACCGGCTGCCGGCATCCCGGCCGTGCTTGCACACCTGGCGTCGGCGGGCGTGGCTGCCGACAGCTCGCCGCGCCGCCTCGCGGAATACTCCTATGACGCTTCCAATTACCGGGTGGCCCCGCTGGCCGTGGTGTTCCCCCGGACGGTCGAGGACGTGCTCGCGGTTGTGGCTGCCTGCCGGAAAACGGCAACGCCGCTGATCGGGCGCGGCGGTGGGACGTCCATGGCCGGTAACGCCATGGGTCCGGGCGTGATACTTGACTTTTCCCGGCACATGAACGCGATCCACGGGATTGACGAGGCAACCGGTACCGTGTCCGTTGACCCCGGCGTGGTGCTCGCCGTCCTCACCCGCGAGGTGGAGAAGGCCACCAGTAACCGCTTCACCTTCGCCCCGGACCCGTCCTCCAAGAACCGTGCCACCGTGGGCGGTTCGCTTGGCAATGATGCGTGCGGCAACCACTCCGTTCGCTATGGCCGGATATCGGACCACGTCGTGGAGATTGACGTCGTCACTTCCGACGGCGCCCGTCTTACGGCCACGGGTACGGGGCTGCGTGCCACCGATCCTGAGGACAATGACTCCGCAGCCCGTGCGCGTGCCCTGACCGCCTCCTTCACAGACTTGACCCGCGGTCACCTGTACGAGTTCCGCCTGGAACTCGAACGGATCCAGCGTCAAGTCTCCGGTTACCACTTGGCCCATCTGCTTCCGGAAAACGGATTCAACATGGCCCGCGCCCTCGCGGGTTCCGAGGGGACCTGCGCCATCATTGTCGGCGCCCGGATGAAGCTTGTGCCCAAGCCGCCCAGTGCCCTGTTGGTGTGCCTGGGTTATGCGGACGTAGTCGACGCGGCACGGGACATCATGACCATCTTGGAATTCTCCCCGGCTGCCGTCGAAGGTATCGACGAGGCGATTGTGGACACCATGCGCTTCCGCCGCGGCACAGGCTCGGTAACGGGTTTGCCCGAAGGCAACGCCTGGCTGTACGTGGACCTCGACGGCGGGGATGCGGGCCAGGTCCGGGCAGAAGCTGACCGGCTGCTGGCCCGGCTCAGGGAAAACGGCCGGCTGGTGGATGGGCACACCGTGCCGGACCTGCAGGAACGAGCTGCGCTATGGCGGGTCCGGGAGGACGGCGCCGGGCTCTCCTCCCGGCTCGCCACCGGCGGAGAGTCCTGGCCCGGATGGGAGGACTCTGCAGTCGCTCCCGAGAACCTCGCGGACTACCTTTCTGACTTCCGCGACCTTTTGAGCCGCCATGACCTGACTGGCGTCATGTACGGACACTTCGGCGCCGGCTGCATGCACATCCGGATCACCTACGACCTGCGCACCCAAGCCGGCCGGGGCGTCTTCCGCGACTTCACGAAAGAAGCTGCCCAACTGGTGGTCCGCCACGGCGGTTCGCTCTCCGGCGAGCACGGCGACGGCAGGGCACGCTCCGAACTGCTGCCCATGATGTACTCCGCACGCATGCTGGCGGCCTTCGCCGCGTTCCGGCACACCTGGGACCCTGCAAAAATTCTCAATCCCGGTTCCCTTACCGACCCTGATCCCATGGACGTCAACCTGGCGCTCGAAGGCATTCCCGAGCGGCATTGGCGGACCAGCTTCGACCTCCGCCCCATCACGGCCGGTGGCGGATCGACCATCGAAACCGACGGGCCCGAGAGCTCCACCGGCAGCGGTACGGACCCGTGGGTCCACGCGCTTCAAAGCTGCATAGGCGTGGGCCGCTGCCGTACGGACGCGGGTGGCGTGATGTGCCCCAGCTACCGCGCCACGAAGGACGAGAAGGACTCCACCCGCGGCCGGTCCCGGGTGCTCCAAGACATGATTCGCGGCGCCCGGACCGTGGAGGAAGGCTGGAAGTCCGAGGAGGTCCGCGAGGCGCTTGACCTATGTTTGTCCTGCAAGGCCTGCTCGAGCGACTGCCCCACGGGGGTCGACATGGCCACCTACAAGTCCGAATTCTTCTCGCACTACTACCAGGGCAGACTCCGCCCGATGTCCCACTTCTCGTTGGGCTGGCTGCCCCGCTGGCTTAAGATCACGGGCCGCACCGCGCCCCTGATCAACGCCGTGCTGTCCACCCCGTTGGCCAAGGTCGCCTCCGCCCTGGGCGGGCTTACCACCCGGCGGACAATGCCGCGCTTCGCCGGAGCCGGCCAGTGGCGCCGCGAAGTAGCGGCCGCCGGCATCGGGCCAGTTACCAACTACACCGGGGGCATCATTCCGAGTGGCGATGGTGTGGTGCTTTTTGTGGACACTTTCACCCGCGGCTTCCGGCCGGAGGTGGCCGGTTCCGCTGCTCGCGTTCTGGCCGGCTCGGCCTCGGTGGAATGCTCAGCTGGCGCCTGCTGCGGCCTGACGTGGATTTCCACCGGCCAGCTGGGCACCGCAAAAAAGCAGCTGGCCCGGGCAGCGGTGGCATTGGATGACGGGACCGACCGGCCCATCGTGGTGGTGGAACCCAGCTGCGCGGCGGCGCTGCGCAAGGACCTGCCCGAACTGGTCCACACAGAACAGGCCCGCCGGGTTGCGGCCCGGGTACGAAGCTTCGCGATGCACATCGAAGAGCTGTCCAGGGCCGGATGGAAACCAGCGCCGATCCACCCCCTTCCGGAGCACGTGGTGCTTCAGACGCACTGCCACGAATATTCCGTCTTTGGAGCCGGTGTCCAGCGCGCGGCACTCGGAGCCGTGGGCATTGACAGTGTGGCTGATGCCACGGGCTGCTGCGGCCTGGCCGGCAACTTCGGCTTTGAAAAGGAACACTACGACGTCAGCATGCTGGTGTCCGAGCAGGCGCTGGCCCCGGCCCTGCGCCAAGCCGACTCCTCGTCCGTGATCCTCACGGACGGATTCTCCTGCGCCATGCAGGTAAAGCAGATTGATGACTCCAAACCGGGTCGTCATCTGGCCCAGCTACTGGACCCCGGCGAAAGAGCGGCATTGGATTCCCCAGCGTAACCGCCAGTCATTTCCGTCCACCCAAGAAGAGGATCCCTCATGAGCATTCAGTCAGCCGCCTCCCGGACTTCGCAAAAGGCGCTCAACGCCGTCGCTACGGTCAGCACAAACCTCTACATTGACGGGGAGTGGACCGAAGCATCTTCCGGCGCCCGGTTCAGTGTCATCAATCCTGCCACCGAGGAAGTCATCGCCACGGTGGCCGACGGGGGCCCCGAAGACGCACGCCGTGCGATCGAAACCGCGGGCCGAGCCCAGAAACAGTGGGCAAAAACCTCGCCCCGGGAACGCAGCGAAATCCTGCGTCGCGCCTTCGATCTGATCATGGCCCGCCAAGACGAACTGGCGTTGGTCATGACTACGGAGATGGGCAAGCCCTTTGCCGAGGCCAGAGGCGAGGTGGCATACGCCGCCGAGTTCTTCCGCTGGTTTTCAGAGGAAGCCGTGCGCATCGGCGGAGATCTGACCACCTCCGGCGACGGCAAGAGCCGCATCCTCGTCTCGAAGGAACCCGTTGGACCTTGCGTCTTGGTGACGCCATGGAACTTCCCGCTGGCTATGGGCACCCGGAAGATCGGCCCCGCCCTGGCGGCCGGCTGCACCATGGTCTTCAAACCTGCCAACCTCACCCCCCTGTCTTCGCTGGCGCTGGCGGGCATCCTGGCAGAGGCTGGCCTGCCCAAGGGTGTACTGAACGTGGTCACCACCTCCAAAGCCTCCGACGTGGTCACCGTCTGGATGGAAAGCGGCATTGCCCGCAAGGTTAGCTTCACAGGGTCTACCGGCGTGGGCATCCGCTTACTGGAGCAGGCTGCCAAAAACGTCATGCGTTCTTCAATGGAGCTGGGCGGGAACGCTCCTCTCATTGTCTTTGAGGACGCGGACCTGGACCGCGCCGTTGAGGGCGCTTTCGCTGCGAAGATGCGGAACATGGGTGAAGCCTGCACTGCCGCCAACCGAATCTTCGTCCAGCGCTCCGTTGCTGCCGAGTTCTCCGTGCGCCTCGCGCGGCGACTGAGCGCCCTCAAAGTGGGCGACGGCGCTGTGAGCGGCACGGATGTTGGCCCCCTCGTGGAGGAAAAGGCGCTTCATAAGGTTCAGGAGCTCGTAGATGACGCCGTTTCCAAGGGCGCCACTGTGGTCTGCGGTGGCTCCCGCCCGGAGGGCAGCGGCTACTTCTACTCCCCAACAGTACTTTCCGACGTCAGCCCGGACGCGGCGCTGATGAGCGAAGAAATCTTCGGCCCGGTGGCTCCCGTTATCCCCTTCGACAGCGAAGAGGAAGTGTTACGGCTGGCCAACGACACGCCCTGGGGCCTCGCCGGCTACCTGTTCACCCAGGACCTGGACCGTGCCTTCCGCGTTAGTGAGGACTTGGAGGTGGGCATGGTCGGCCTCAACACAGGGATCGTTTCCAATCCCGCGGCGCCGTTCGGTGGAATCAAAGCCTCGGGTCTGGGCCGCGAAGGCGGACGGGTGGGCGTGGAGGAATTCCTGGAGATCAAGTACACCGCGATCCCGCGGGCCTAGCGCCGGACCCCGGGGACCGTCAGGGGTCTGAAGGATCGCTACGGGATCAGCCGCTTCAGGGCGTCCTCCATGTGCTCGGCCATAAGCTTCTCGGCGAGGTCTGAATCTCCTCTGGAGATGGCTTCCGCGATGCCTTTATGCTCGGCGATGCGCCTGTCAGCCGTGGCGTACGTACTTTTCAGGGCATTGAGGCACATCCGCGTCTCAGTCAGGAGAGTGTCGTGCATCTTCTTCAGGCGGGGACTGCCGGCGAGCTCAACCAACAGGGCGTGGAATCTCATGTCCGCTTCGGTCATCGCATCGCTGTTGGGGGTTTCCGCCGCATCCTCCATGGCATGGACGGCTTTCATGAGCTTTGCGGCACTGCCCTCCGGGTTCGTGCTCGCCACCCGGCTAATGGCGGCAGCTTCAACGGCGGTTCGGGCCAGGTATACATCCCGGATATCGGCCTCATCCATAGTGACGACGAAGAGGCCCCTGTTCCGGTAACTGATGAGCAGCCCTTCCTGGGTAAGCCGCTGCATGGCTTCGCGCAGGGGCCCCCGGCTGACTCCCAGTTCTTTAGCGAGCTCGGCTTCACCGAGTTGGATGCCGGGAGCGAAATCGCCTCGAGCGATTGCATCACGGATCCGGCGGGCAATAATGGCCGGCGTAGACTCCTGCACTATCGGGTCCAGCACTCCCCTTTTCATCCTGTCTTCCATCCTTGCTGCAATGGCTTCACCAAAATTTCTGGTTGAGCACGATGAGTTTTGTTGTCCACGCGCCGTGTCTTATGTTGACAATTCTATAGTTTACGCGGACGGGGCCAGAATTCCACTCTCGGAAGGGCGATACGTCCCGACTATAGACAATGCGACGAAACTGTCTGCAAAGGAAGCCAAGTACCGTCCGCTGGTGATGAACGGGCGCCTTAGGGGCTGGGCTTCCGGCTTCAGGCGGCAAGGCCGGCTCTCGCAGCAGTCGGCGGGACCACCCTCCTCGGCGGTGCCGCTGTCAAACATCACAACCCGGTCCGAGATGCCCTCGGCCAGGTGCACGCAATTCTCTGGTTACGAACTTTTGGCCACAGGTGATGTCCCGGAGGGCCCCATCCACGACCGCTTTTCGTTTACCGGGTTTTCACGTGCCATCAAAAGGCGAAGATTAGCGGTTCTTCAGGAGGACGCTTTCTCCCCGGGAATGCCGCCCTAGGTCTGGGATCTCAGGAGACGGTCCTTTCTCTCGTTCCTGCCGAGGTTCCCGAATCGAATCGTGGCCAAAAAGCAACAGCCCTGCGCAGTTCCGGGGGGACCGCCTTCGTGATCAGAATGCTGGTTGGCAGGTTGAGAAGAACCGAGGTCGTGGCCCACTGCGGCTCGCCGGCGGCGGCGCACGAATCCGCATACCTTTCACACAGTTGCATCGTTGCTCCGGCCCGGGCCTCCGGCGGTGCCTGGCTCCCTCTCCGGCTGGACGAACGCGGCCTGGCGCGCCGCGTGCCGCTTCAGCTACTGAGCCGGAAAAGCAATGCCCGGAAACAGCTCGAAAGTGTTGATGTGATCCAGCTCGCGGACTATGCTGGCAACACCGCTGCAGATTGTGTACAAAAGGCAATCGACTGGGGTGCGGCTTCGGCTATCGGCAAGCTTGGAGAGACACATGAAGCTGACTAGGAAGGCCAGTACCATCGGAGCGCTTGCGCTGGCGGTGACCTTGGCGGCAACCGGGTGTGGAGCAATGGGGGGCTCCGGCAGCGGCCCGTCAGGCGCGGCTACCAGCGCCGGGCCCGTGCAGAACTGGAGTACGCCGGCCCTCAATACGGCCCTGAACGGCAAGACGACGCAAACCACCTATACGCCCATCGCCAAGGACAAAATTTCCAAGGAGTGGAAGATCTGCGTCCTGTTCCCGCACATGAAGGATTCCTACTGGGCTGCCACGAACTACGGGACCCTGACGGAGGCACAGAGGGACAACGTCGAGTACAGCATGTACGAGGCCGGAGGCTATACCAACCTCGACAAGCAGCTGAGCCAGATGCAGGACTGCATTAACG
>NZ_JBNHHB010000085.1:0-20504 GCF_059091905.1 Arthrobacter sp. Dra40 | reverse complement strand
ACATCACCCGGATCGTACTTCCAGTATTTGTCCGCCCGGTCCATCCGCTCAAACAACCGCTTGCCTTGTTCGACCTTGCCCAGATGCAGCATGACTTTGACCAGCCGGATACCTCTGCCGGCCACCGATGACTCGAAGTCGATGATCTGGCCATACCGGTCTTCCACCACCTCTTGGGACGAGAGCCCGTGCACGCGGTGGATGAGCACGTCTTCATAATGCGACCGGTCGAAGACGCCGATCAGGCCCGGCCCGGGCAGCTCCCGCTCCACCCGCCAGAGAAAATCGTGCTCGAGTTCTTCCGGCGTCGGGGCCTTAAAGGCATGATGGGACACTCCCTGCGGGTCGGCCGCTCCGACCACGTGCCGGACTATCCCGCCTTTGCCGGAGGTATCCATGCCTTGCAGCACCAGCAGGACAGCATCCCGCGCCCCGCCACGACTCTGCGCAAAGAGCCGTTCCTGCAGTTCGGAGAGGCGGCGGTCGGATGACTTGAGCAAGGCCTTGCCCTCAGCCTTGCCGCCGGCAAAACCCGGGGTGCTGCCGGTGTCCACGCCAGACAGGTCAAAACCCGGTCCGACCCGCAGCAGCTCCGACGGACTCCGCGAAAACACCGGCACAACTGCCTCGCTCACCCTCGTCCTCCCATCCGTCCGGCCCGCTTGGCACGCGGTGGGGAAAGCCTACTCAAGCGCGGGCGCGGCGGCTACGGCAGGTACGCCATTTACTGCCGGTATCCGGTGAGGAATTCCTCGATCCGCCCGACTGCTTCGGTCAAGACATCCACATTCGGCAACGTGACCAAACGGAAGTGATCCGGCTTCGTCCAGTTAAACGCCCGGCCGTGCGAAATCAGGATCTTCTGCTGCTTGAGCAGGTCCAACGCGAACTGCTCGTCGTCCTTGATCGGATACACTTCCGGGTCCAGCTTCGGGAACAGGTACAGCGCGCCCTTGGCCTGCTGGGTGCTGACTCCGGGAATGGCGTTCAGCAGCTCATAGGCCTTGTTGCGCTGCTCCAGCAGCCTGCCGCCGGGCAGGATCAGGTCATTGATGCTCTGGTGTCCGCCCAACGCGGTCTGGATCGCATGCTGAGCCGGGACATTGGCGCACAGCCGCATGTTCGTCAGCAGGTTGATGCCTTCGATGTAGTCACCGGCCAAATGCTTGGGCCCGGAGATGGCCATCCAGCCGCTGCGGAAACCGCAGACCCGGTAGGCCTTGGACAGCCCACTGAACGTCAGGACCAGCACGTCGTCGGCCAGCAACGCCGTATTCACATGCTCGGCATCTTCGTACAGGATCTTCTCGTAAATTTCATCCGAGAACACCACCAGGTTGTGCTTGCGCGCCAGTTCCAGCATGCCCTCGAGGATGTGCCGCGGATAGACGGCCCCGGTGGGGTTGTTCGGGTTGATGATCACGATTCCCTTGGTGTTGGGAGTGATCTTCCGTTCCATGTCTTCCAGATCGGGCAGCCAGCCCTCTTCCTCGACACAGAGATAATGCACCGGATGGCCGCCTGCCAGCGACACCGAGGCGGTCCAGAGGGGATAGTCGGGCGCCGGGATGAGCACCTCGTCGCCATTGTTCAGCAGCGCCTGCAGGCTCATGGTGATCAGCTCGCTGACGCCGTTGCCCAAGTAGACGTCGTCTACGCCGATCTCCTGGATGCCGCGCGTTTGGTAGTACTGCGACACGGCGGTCCTGGCGGAGAAAATGCCGCGCGAATCGCTGTACCCCTGCGCCGTGGGCAGGTTGCGGATCACGTCCACCAGAATGGCATCCGGCGCCTCGAATCCGAACGGCGCAGGGTTGCCGATGTTCAGTTTGAGGATGCGCTGGCCCTCGGCCTCCATCCGCTGCGCGTGCTCGAGCAGCGGCCCGCGGATGTCGTAGAGAACGTTGTGGAGCTTATTGGACTGCTTGAACTCGGCCATTCAAAAATCTTCGCACACACCGCGCGCCGCTCCGGGGACCGGAGCGGCGCGTGCGTGAACTCGATGCGAAGCCTTAGTCGGCCAAGCCCTTTTTGGCCAGCCAATCGGCGGCCGCGTCGGCCGGGTTGCGCTTCTCGTCCCCGCTGACCTGCCGGTTGAGGTCAATCAGGTCCTCGGTGGTCAATGCGGCCGAGACCTCGTTAAGCACCTTCGATGCCTTGCCGTCCACGGATTCTGTGCGGATCAGCGGCAGCACCTGCTGTGCAATGAAGTTGTTCTTCGGGTCTTCAAGCACCACCAAGTCGTTGTCCTCGATGGAAGGTGTGGTGGTGTAGATATCGGCCACCTGGATCTTGTCCGTGATCAGCGCGTTGAGCGTGGTGGGCCCACCGTAGTCATTGATCGGTTCGAAGGACTTGGGTACGCAGTTGTAGTGCGCCTTCAGTCCCGGCAGGCCGTATTCACGCTCGGCGAATTCAGGGTTGGCTCCGATCACCAGCTCCTTGCAGACCGGGGCCATGTCCTCGATCGAGGTCAGCTTGTGCTTCTCCGCCGTTGCCTTGGTCACCACCATGGCGTCCTTGCTCTCCGCCGATGCCGGCTCCAGGACGCCGAGACCCTTGGGCATGGCAGCCGGCAGTGCCGCCATGACATCCTTCGCGGAGGCGGCCGTCGCGCCGGAGTCCAGGAACAGCAGCAGGTTGCCGCTGTAGTCCGGGATAACGTCCACAGACCCTTCCTCGACCGCCTTCACGTACACCTCACGGGAGCCGATGCCCGGCTTGGTGGTGACGTCGTAGCCGGCTGCGGTCAGTGCACCCGCGTAGAGTTCGGCAATGATCTGGCTTTCCGTGCCGCCGCTGGAACCGACCACCAGGGATCCGCCGGCGCTTCCCTCCGATGCCGGTGTCCCTTCCTGCAGCGGGTTGGATCCACCGCCGCAGGCGGCCAAAACCAGCGCCAAGGCCGCCGTTCCTGCCGCGAGCACGCTCCGCCTGGCAAACGGCCCCCTCGCGCGTTCTTGGCTACGTGCGTTGATCCGGGTGTGGTTTTTCATGCTTGTCTCCTCATCTGCCGGCACTGGCTGCTCCAACCTTACTTGTCCTGCCTTGTGACCCCGAGGGGACGCCGCGCACGCCGGGCGATACGGCGGCCTTCTGCACCACGGCCAACACGGCGTCCGTCACCAGTGCCAGCGCCGCGATCAACAGCGCGCCGGCAAACAGCCGTACCGGGTCGCGGACGGCAAGCCCGTCGATCAGGTACCGGCCGAGGCCGCCGAGATTAATGTAGGCGACCACCGAGACCGTGGCGATGACCTGCAGCACGGCGGCACGCACCCCGCCCAGCAGCACCGGCAGCGCATTGGGCACCTCGGCACGGAACAGCACCTGCCATTCGGTCATGCCCATCGCGCGTGCGGCGTCCACCAGCGGGCGGTCGACGGCGGCAATCCCGGAATAGGTGCCCGCCAGCAGCGGCGGGATGGCCAGGATGACCAGGGCGTAGATCGGAGGCATCAGGCCCAAGCCCATCAGGATGACGAACAGGGTCAGCAGGCCCAGCGTGGGCAGCGCCCGCAGCCCGCTGGCCACCCCGACGACGGCGACGCGCCCCCTTCCGGTGTGGCCGACGAAGAGTCCCAGCGGCACGGCAATGGCCGCGGCGATGACCAGGGTCAGGCCACTGTAGAACAGGTGCTCGGCCAGCCTGGCCGGAATACCTGCCGGGCCGGTCCAGTTGGCCGGATCGGCGAACCACGCCGCGGTCTGCTCGAAGAGATTCATCCGCGCACCGCCGCCTGGGCAGCATCCGGCCGTTGTCCCGGGCCGATCCGGTCCGCTGCCGCCGCGCCGCCGCCGGCTTCCGGCTCGCTGCCGGGCCCGGCCCCGGTGAGCGTGGCGGCTCCGCCCGCACCTCTGCGCCGGCGCAGCCACGGCGTGAGCACCCGCTCCAGCGCCACCAGGACCAGATCCATCAGCGCAGCCAGCACCAGGGTCATGAGAATTCCGACCACGATCTCGGTCATGAAGTTGCGCAGCAGCCCGTCGGTGAACAGGAAACCGAGGTTCGGGACGCCGATCAGCGCACCCACGCTGGCCACCGATATGTTGCTCACCGACACCACCCGCAGTCCTGCTATCAGCACCGGAATGCACAGCGGCAGATCCACCTGGAAGAAGCGGCGGACGGGCCGGTAGCCCATGGCCGCGGCGGCTTGCCGGATGCCGTCGTCCACCGACTCCAGCGCATCAACCACCGCACGGACCAGCAGTGCAACGGTATACACGGTCAGCGCCACGATCAGGTTGGACATCTCCAAGATGCCCGTGCCCAGGATCACGGGCAGGATCACGAACAGGGCCAGCGAGGGGATGGTGTACAGCACCGAGGAAAGGGACAGGATCAGGCCGCGGACGGCGTGGATCCGCCAGGCCAGGTAGCCCAGCGGCAGCGACGCCACCAGCCCGAGCGCCAGCGGAAGCACGGACTGGAACAAGTGGAGCCAGCTCAGCTCCAGCACGTAGGGCAGGTTGGCCAGGAACCACTCCATCAGCTGCCGTCCGCCTGGAGCCGCTGCAGCACGGCGGAGGGATCGATCAGGCCGACCACGCGACCATCGGTGTCGACGGCGACCCCCGCCCCGGAGGGCGAGGACAGCGCCGCGTCCAGCGCCTGCCGGAGGCTGGAGCCGAGCGTGAACAGCGATCCCCCGATCAGTGCCTTCGCCGGGTCCCGCTGACCGGGAGGCAGCCAGCCCGCCGGTCCACCGCCGTCGTTGGTCAACAGCAGCCAGCCCTCCGCCGGCGCTTCCGCCACGCGGTCTGCGCTGGTGGTGGTGGCCGGCATCAGCGTCAGGCCGGCCGCGCTGTTGAACGACAACGAGCGGAAGCCTCGGTCCCGGCCGACGAAGCCGGCGACAAATTCGTCCACCGGTGCCCGCAGGACTTCCTCCGGCGTGCCGAACTGCGCCAGCCGCCCGCCGGTGGCGAAGACGGCCAGCTTGTCGCCGAGGATGGTTGCCTCATCGATATCGTGGGTGACGAAGACGATGGTTTTGGCCAGGTGTTGTTGCAGCCGCAGCAATTCCTGCTGCAGCTCGGCGCGGACCACCGGATCCACCGCGCTGAAGGGCTCATCCATCAGCAGGATCGGCGGATCGGCCGCGAGCGCCCGGGCCACCCCCACACGCTGCTGCTGGCCGCCCGAGAGTTGGGCCGGGTAGCGGTTGCCCAGTTCCGACGCCAGCCCGACGACGGCGAGCAGCTCTTCGGCGCGCTTCCGCGCGGCCGCGCGGCGGACTCCGTTGAGCCGCGGCACGGTGGCAATGTTGTCCAGCACCGTGCGGTGCGGAAGCAGCCCGGAAGACTGCATGACGTAGCCCATGGACCGGCGCAGGGCCGCTGCGGGTTGGGCGGAGACATCCTGGCCGTCCACCATCACCGCACCCGTGGTTGGCTCTACCATCCGGTTAATCATCCGGAGCGAGGTGGTTTTGCCACAGCCCGACGGACCCACGAAGACGGTGATCGCGCCGCGTTCAATGTCCAGTGTCAGGTCATGGACGGCGGGTTGTCCGGCATAGGACTTCGTGACTTCCCGGAATTCCACCATCGGCCGCTGCCCAGCCGTGGCGACGGCGGCCGACTGGTCAGCCGGAAGGGCAGTCGGCTGTAGGGGCTCGGTCATGCTGAACCTTCCGTGGGAGATCCTGCGGCCGGCGGGCCCGCAGAAGTGCTGGCTCTGAGTCTAATCACCTCTACGGCCCGCCTGCACGTGGTTCCCGCCGGCCGCGGTAGTCCTTGGCTTGCGCGGCCGCCTTGGCCAGCTTGGCGAACTGCCGGCCGGTCCGGCGCTGCGCTGCCACGTTCTGTCGCCGGTGCAGGCTGGCCAATTCCCGTTCCATCTTCCGGTAGCTGTCCCAGCGCCGCCGCTCCAGGCTGCCGTCGGCGAGCGCCTGTTGGACGGCGCAGCCGGGCTCGGCATCATGGACGCAGTCGTTGAACCGGCAACCGGTAGCCAGCTCGTCGATGTCGGCGAACACTCTCCCCAGCCCGTCCTCTGCATCCCACAGGGCGAAGCCTCGGATGCCGGGTGTATCCATCAGCACTGCGCCGTTGGGCAACGGGATGAGTTCACGCGCCGTGGTGGTATGCCGGCCCTTGCCATCGCCGGCGCGGACCGCTCCGGCGTCCTGCACCTCCCTGCCCGCCAGTGCGTTGATCAGGCTGGATTTGCCTGCGCCGGAGGGGCCAAGCAACGCCATGGACCGGCCGGCGCCCAGATAACCGGCCAAGGCGTCTATCCCGTCGCCCGTTTCCGCGCTGGTTGTCAGGACCTCGGCGCCGGCGGCCTGCTCCAGGATCTGGGCTGCCACCTCGTCATGCCGGCCGCGCAGGTCCGCTTTGGTCAAGATCACCAGCGGCACGGCACCCGAATCCCACGCGGCCACCAGGGTCCGTTCCAGCCGGTTCACCGAGAGCGGCCGGTCGAAGGGCGCCACGATGCCGATGATGTCCATGTTGGCGGCCAGGATCTGTTCGGCCGAGAGCGGATCGTAGGCCTGTTTGCGGGTCAGCGCGGAGAACCGCGGCAGCAGCCCGGCGATGGCGGGGCCGCCCGCGGACGCCGGGCGGCCGGCGTCGTACGCCACCCAGTCGCCGGTAGCCGGCTGCTGCGGCAGTCCCGCGGTCGCCAGATGCAGAAGACCGCTCTCGGCAGCCAGCAGGACGCGACCCCGGTCGGTGCGCGCCACCCGGGCAGGGCGGAGCCTGGAATCGGGAAATTGGTCGCTGAACAGCGCGGCGATGCGTTCGGTGTAGCCATAGCTGTGCAGCAAGGAATGCGGTGTGGGCGCGTCGGTCACAACGGTTACCTCGGGAACTGAGGCCTCCGAACCGGATGTTACGGCTGCTAGCCGCGGCCGGAGCGGCGGTGGGAGGCGGGGCTGGAGATGGCAACGGCATCTGCGGCAATGACGGTCATCACATCCACCTCCTCGAAAAGTCCCAGCGGCCACGGCGGCCCGGCAAACGGACCAGCATAGCGCTCAGCGGTCGGTTGCGGAATGGCCCGCCGGCACACCGTCCGGAAAGAGCAGCCGAAGCCCCAAATCCACCAGGTCGACGCGGTCCAGCGACGGAACCTGGTCGAGCGGAATCCACCGCGCCAGGTCGGTCGACCCGTCGGCCTCGTCCTTGAGCTCACCGCCGATGACGCTGGCAGCATAGATGACACGGAAGGCGTGCAGGGGGCGGTTCCCGTGCAGCCGCTTCGCCGCCGGGATGTGTTTGCTGTCCACGCCCAGCAGTCCCTGGAGCTTGGCTGTATAGCCCGTCTCCTCCCGGATCTCCCGGACTGCGCCGGTTGCGGCGTCTTCTCCGTATTCCAGGCCGCCGCCGGGCAGCGTCCACCGGGGCCAGCCGGCGCCGGTCCAGCGGGCCAGCAGCACGGCGCCATCGGCGACGATGACGCCGTAGGCGGCCACCCGCGTATCGAATTCCATCCCTTTAGTGTAGGGCGGCGGGCTGGGGCTACCGGGCGTGGATACCGCTGTGTGCTGCAGCCTGGACATCGGTCCGAAGGGCTTCGTGGGCCAGCAGCAGCACGGCAGGTGCAGCCTGGCCCTGCGTCGGCCGGCGCAGGGCGGCCTTCCGCCGGGCACGGTCCTCTCCGGCCACCATTAACGCTCGGCCGGAGTGGATCAGGAACAATTCAAAAGCCGAGGGCCCTATGTCGAAGTTGGCGGACGACGGCGGGCGGTACGGCTGGGTGGGAATGGTGGTCATGATCGGCTCTCGGTGGGTGAGGGCGTCCGGTCCGAGCGGACGTCGATGATCGGAAAAGCGTTGAGGTGGAGCTGTACCGGGCGGACGCCTTCGGTGCTCTCCGCATTCTGGTCCAGATAGGGCGCGGCCAGTTTGCGGACGTAGTCAGATGCGAGTGCGGCAATATCGGCGAGCTGTTCGCGGGTCAGCCGGACGTTGATCGTGCTGACCACCGACGCATCCAGCCATTCCTCCGGCACCAGTTCGCTCCCGTGTGCCATGAAATCGGCCAGCAGGTCCGCTCGGCTACGCTCGAATTCCCGCGTGACCAGGCGGGCTGCCTCCCTGGTCGCCGGGCTGCCGGCCAGTTCACCGGCGCTGATCGTCAGGCTGCCTGGAGTGCGCCGCCACCAGCGTTCGCGGGCAGTTCCGCGGCCTTCGACCTCGCGGACGAAGTCGTGCTTGGCCAGTTGCCGCAAGTGATAACTGGTGGCACCGCTGGACTCCCCCAGGCGTTCCGCGAGGCCGCTGGCGGTCTGCGGGCCGTATTGGGACAACATATTGAGCAACTGAATCCGGAGCGGGTGGGCTAGGGCCTTCAACGACACCACATCCACCCGGCGGTCACTGCCGTGCTCGCCTGCTATGGACGGGGTGGCTTCCTGCTTCTTGTGCTGCTCCATAGGCACAACATTAACGTTGCAAAGAGTTCTTTGCAAGTGTTTCTTTGCAACGATTTGTTTGTACCCGCGCGGCGGCGCATGGATGCCTATCGCCGCCGTCCCTCACCCGGGCACCCGGAAGGGCATTGCGCCGACCTTCGTTGGCGGCTAGAACTAAGACCATGGGCAATGCGGCAACGAGGGTCCACGGCACAGTGCTGCGGAAGCGGGGCCGCCGTGCCTGAGTCCGCGGCTACCATGCCTCGCGGCTTGATCGCCGACCGATTGCGCGCCGTTTTGGAGAACGCCGGGCCCGATCCTGAGCGGTTCCCTGCGGCCGCCCGGGACTGTTTGGACCGCGCGTATGAGGCCGCCTATGCGGAGAACCACGCCAGCGCCCGGGCGCTGGCGGAGGCCGGACTCGCCCGGTCCTCGGATGCCGATCTGGACGTCCGGCTGGGGCTGTACTCGGTGCTGATCGCGCTCGACCAACTGGCCGGAGACCATCGACAAGCCCTTGAGTATCTCCAGGCGCGGATTGCCCTGCTCCGTCGCAACGGGCTGGCGGCAGAAGCTGCCGCGGGCGAACGGTTGGGAATCGTCCTGTTCCGCGAGGCCGGCGACGACGATCTCCCGCTGCTCGAGGCCGAACTGGCCCGCCTGCTGGATGCCCATTCCCCCGCGTCGGTGACCTCCGACGTCCAACTGGCCATCGCCGTCGTCCGATCCCAGCGGGGCGAGGCGAAGCGGGCGATCGCACTGCTGGAGGAGGCGGTGGCAGGTTACGAACGTGCCGGCCGGACCGACAGCTTGTCCGGCGCCCTGATGTACCTGGCCAATACGTACCTGCAGGCCGACCAGCCGGAACGAGCAACGGCAGCAGCCGACCGGATGCTGGCCTTGCCGGGGAACCGTGCCACCACCGCCAGCATGTGGCTGCTGAAGGCCAATGCCGCCGGCGGCGGGGGCGCGGCCGGGCTGGAGGAGGCACTGACGGCGCTGGAGCTCTACGCCGCGGCCGGCGTGCGCAAGGGCGCCATCAGTGCGGCCGTGGTGCTGGCGCGGCTGTGTGCAGGGATGGGCGACTATGAGGATTCCGTGCTGGCCTGGCAGGCGGCCGTGGCGCAAGCTGAACGCGGTGAAGTGCAGGAAGAACTGACCCTGCGCTTGGCCCTGGGAAATCAGCTGCTGGAGGCCGAGGAGTATGAGTTCGCCGGAGAGGTGCTGTCCAAGCTGCTGCAGCGGCTGGAGCAGACCAAGGCGCCGCACCCGCAGGTGGCCCGCGCCCTGATGAGCATGGGCCATGCCCACCGGCACGCCGGACGAACCCCGGAGGCGCTGGATTGTTGGCGCCGGGCGGTGGCCGAATTCAGCCGCGGCGGCGAGTTCGGCGAGGCGGCCCGCGGCCTGCTGGCGACCGGCACGCTGCTGTCCCGGGAGGACCGCGAGAAGGACGCGCTGGTCTGCTTTGAAGCGGCGGTAGCCGCCGCCCGCAAGGCCGAGGACGACGACGCCGCGCTGCCGCAGGCGCTGCATGCGCTCGGCCATGCCTTGTGCGAGGCAGGCGACCCGGATGGACTGACCGCTTTGGACGAAGCGATCAGACTGGCCCGCGAGTACGGGGCACACTGGTACGAGGCGGACTACAGCGATACACGGGCTCGGGGGCTGTGGGCGCTGGAGGACGGCACGGGGGCGATCTCGGCCGCACTGCACGCCGCTGACCTCTACTCGGCCGCAGATGACGCGGCCTCGGCCGGCAATTCCGAACTGTTCGCGGCGCACGTTCTGGCGGAGATGGGCCGGGCCGACGACGCCGTGCCGATGTTCAAGCTGGTCCTGCAGGAGCCGGACGTCGGCCGCACGCTCCGGGTCGCGGCCTATCTGGGGCTGGCCTCTGCCCTTGATGACCTGGGCAGGACGGTGGAAGCAGACATCGCCCGGCGCGCTGCGGACGCCGCCGCCGACGGCGTCGACTGACGCCAGCTACTGGCGCTGGCCACTTTCGGAAAGTGGCGGCCAGCCGTCTCGGGTGGCCTCGGCGGCCAGCCGCTCGGCGATGGCCAGCCGCTGCAGGGCATCCTGCTGCCAGCCGTCCCCCTCCCCCGCGGTTTTGGCGCCGGCTACCAGCGACAGCGCGACGCCGGCGGCCCGGCCGCGCAGCCCCGCTGGATCCACCACGGTGTCGAAGACGGCCGCGAAACGCTCCAGGGCTGCCGGCACATGCACGTAGCCGGAGTGAACCGCCGGCAGCACGGCCAGGTGCCCGAGGAAACAGGCCAGGTCGTCCACCAGGTGGCCCGGTCCCAGCGAGTCCACGTCCATGAGGCCGGTGATCCGCCCGCCGTCCACCAGCAGGTTGGCTTCATAGAAGTCCCCGTGTGCGGGAACCACCGGACCGGCGTCCGTGGCGGCCAGCACCTCTTCCACCCGGCCGGCCAGGGCAAAAATCCGATCCTGTTCGTCGGGGAGAACCGCAGCCGCCGCTCTGGCGTAGTCGGCTGCGCGCTCCGCCCAGGCCGGACGCCGTGAGAGCTCCAACACTCCGGACGGGAGGGCCTTCAGCAGGTCGAGGAGAGTTTCCGGCGCCAGCGCCGCGGCGCCGTCGTTCATGATGGCGCGGGCCAAGGGAGTGCCCTCCGCTTCCGTCAGCACCACCACGCCGTCGGCCGGGCCGGCGGTGGCAACGGGAGCAGGCAAACCCGCCTCGGTGAGCAAACGGTGCCGGCGAAGCAACTGGGCGGCCCGGTCCGGACGGACCACCTTGAGGAAGACCTTGCGGCCGCCCTGCACAGCTTCCAGCACGGCCCGGCGCAGCGGCCGGTAGCTGACCATCCTCAGTTCCGCTTCTCCGCCGCCGAACACACTGCGGCCCACGGCCGCCGGATCGCACGCCGCCGGCAACCCGACCAGCACCGGGTCGGACGGGTACAGCCAGGCGGTCAGCGGGACCGTTTCGCCGTCATGACGGACCAGCGGCAGGCCGCACTCGGGCACCGCGGCCGTGGTGATGCAGACGTACTCCGTCCGTTCGCCTCCGTCGGGCACCCGGAGCCGCACGGAGTAGATGCCTGTTGCGCCGGCCCCCGGGCGGTGCTGCAATTTCGCCAGCTGCCAGGACTCGACGGTGCCGCCGAGCCTGGACACGGCCAGTTCCAGCGGCTCGCGCATCCCCGGGCTTTCCAACAGGTCGATGCCAGCGGTCTCGGTGGCCATCACGTCCTGATTCGGTGCGTCCATGCTTCCATTGCACACCATCGCGGCCACTGCTCGGTATTGCGGAGCAGAAAAGCCTGCGGCCCGCCCCTCTGGGCAGGCCGCAGTCAGCGTCGGGGAGTGAGGTCAGGCCCGGCGGCGCTGCAGCACGTCGTCCAGGTTCAGCCGGTTCGCTGCAGACGGCTGGCCGGATGCCTCGGCCGTCGCAGCGGCCTCCTCGGTGTGCTGCTCGGCAGTCTCCGACCGCTGCGCCGCGGCTTCTTCAGTCCGCTGCGCGACGTTCTGCTTGATGGACGTCTTGACCTGCGGCTTCTTGACCTCGGGAGCCGGCAACGGGGCGGGAGCCGGCCGGTTGGCCTTGGCGGCGGCAACATACGTCGGTTTGGGTACGTCCACGGGCTGCCATGGGGTCCCGGACGGCCGGGACGGGGCAACGGTATCCCCGGCCTCTACGGCAACCTTCAAGGCTTGCTCACGCAGCTCGGTGGCCGTCAGCGGAGCCGGCGCTGCCGGTGCGGATTCCGCCGCCGGTTGGGAGTCAGCGGCGGCCCCATCAAACAACTGGGTGGGCCGGGCGGGGGTCCTCATGCCGGCGGCCTGGGATGCCGACGCGGTGCGGGCCGCGCGGTCCGCGCGCGCCGCCGCGCGGTTCCGGCGGTCGCGGATTGCCAAGGAGCGCAAAATGACGACGACGGCGACGGTCGCCAGCAGCGCGAAGCCGGGGACCTGGCCCGAAACTACGCCGGCCAGCGCGAGTACACCGCCAGCGACGAAAACCACAAGGGCCACGGCTCCGGTCAGTGCCAGCGCGGTCCGCCCATAGCGGATCCGGAACTCGGGCTGGCCCGCGGTCTGCTGGGAGGGCTGCTGCACGGACGACGACGTCGACGGTGCCCGCTGTGCGTTGTATTCCATGATGATCCCCTGGTTGCCGCTGGAGGCGGTTGCGGGTATTGAAACTAGTGGTGCTGCTGCCTGCCCCGGCGCCGGTTCAGCCATCGCGGGACTGAATCCTCCGCGGAGCAGGTACGGTCCTACCCAGACAAACCACAGCCCAACGATGACCGCCAAGATCACAGAGCTCTGAATGTCCACTCTCAAAACCGTAGAAGCTCAAGCATGCCGGACGTGGCATTCTTCCCGGTGTGTCGGATAACGATTCCGCCCGGCCCTCCTTTATGGTGTCAACCCCACGTCCCCGTGCTCCAACCAGCGGGCCAGCAGGCCCTCGGGAACTTCCTCGGCTGTCAGCGCGAAGCTGCGGTGATCTGCCCACGCGCCGTTGATGTGCAGGTACCGCGGACGCAGACCCTCGTCCCGGAAACCGAGCTTCTCCACCACGCGGAGACTGGCCCGGTTCTCCGGCCTGATATTGATCTCCATCCGATGCAGCCCCAGCGTCTGGAAACAATGGTCGGTAGCCATCGCCACCGCCGTCGGCGCTATCCCCCGCCCGGCGCAGGCCTCATCCACCCAGTAACCCAAGGTCGCGGACATCGCGGACCCCCAGGTGATGCCGGAAACCGTGAGCTGCCCGATCAAAGCCGGCTTGGGCTTGCCCTGCTGCCGCTCCGTGATGACCCAGGGCAGGGCCATCGCCATGCGCGCCTGGTGCTTGAGCGAGCGGACCATCTCGGAGAAGGCCGGCAGATAACCGCCCGGGGCCGGATTCGAGGCCTCCCACGGCTCCAGCCAACGTGCGTTGCGGCGCCGTACCGCCATCCACTCGTGCCGGTCCCGGTAGCGGATGGGGCGCAGCGACAAATCCCCGCACTCAAGTGTCGCCGGCCAGATCGCCGCGCCATAAACCATGTGAAGGTCTTTACGGTCGAGCTGTCAGTCGCACGAACCGTCGACGAACTCTTTCAGCCAGCCCCGCAGTTCGGTGCCGATATCCTCCCGCTCGGAGGCTATGGTCACCACTGCCTTGAGATAGCTGAGCTTGTCGCCGGTGTCGTAACGGCGTCCGGAAAAGACCACACCATAGACGCCGCCGCCCTTGCCTTCCCGGCCGGCCAGCACTTCGAGGGCATCGGTCAACTGAATTTCACCACCGCGGCCCGGCTTGGTCTCCTCGAGCACGTCGAAGACAGCCGGGTGCAGTACATAGCGGCCGATGACGGCCAAATTGGACGGCGCTTCGTCCGGCGCGGGCTTCTCCACCAGCTCGTTGATCCGCACGTAGCTGCCGTCGCCCTCCGGGGTGATGTCGGCGCAGCCATAGGCACTGATCTGTGCCGGATCCACTTCCATCAGGGCGACCACGGAACCGCCGGTCTGCTGCTGGACCTCGATCATCTGCGCCAGCAGGTCGTCGCGTTCGTCGATCAGGTCGTCTCCGAGCAGCACGGCGAACGGCTCGTGGCCCACGTGCTGGCGCGCACGCAGCACTGCGTGGCCGAGCCCTAGGGGGTCCCCTTGGCGCAGGTAGTGGATGTCCGCCAGTTCCGAGGCAGCCCGAACGGCGGCGAGCTTTTCGAAGTCGCCCTTCTCCTCCAGGATCTGCTCGATGTTGGGCACCCGGTCAAAGTGGTCCTCCAGCGGCCGCTTGTTACGTCCGGTGATCACCATGATGTCGCTCAGGTTCGCGCGGACGGCTTCTTCGACCACGTACTGGATGGCCGGCTTGTCCACTACAGGAAGCATCTCCTTGGGCATAGCCTTTGTTGCGGGCAGGAAACGGGTTCCCAGGCCTGCGGCCGGAATGACTGCTTTGCGTACCGCACGATGAGACGTCATGACTTCAGAGTACCGAACGAAGCTGGGCAGCAAGCCGATTTGCAGGGAAAGGAATTACGATGGCGGCCATGGAGAAGCAGACCCGATTGGACAAGGAGACGGCCCGTGCCTTCTTCCGGGCGCGCCGCAGCGAGCGTCCCGCCGAGGAGCGGCGCCGGGCGGGAGCCGCTCTCGCGCAGCAGGTGCTGGACGGACTGCAGCAGCTGAAGATCCCGGCCGGGACCACCGTTCCGGCGTACATCTCCGTCGGTTCCGAACCCTCGACCCGGGCACTGCTCCCGGCCCTGGAGGACGCGGGCTACGAAGTAGTAGTCCCCATCTGCGAACCGGACTACCGGCTCAGCTGGGCCCGCTGGTTCACCGGCGTGGAGTTGGCACGCAGCCCCCGGGCCTGGGTGGACGAGCCCGTCGGAGAGCGCTTCGGACCAGAGATCATGGCCGGCCTGCCGTTGGTGCTGATTCCCGGCCTGGCCGTCGACTCCGATGGCAACCGGATGGGCCAAGGCGGCGGCTACTATGACCGGTTCCTGGCCTCGCTGCCCGACGGCGCCGACCGCACCAAGATCGTGGGACTTTTCTACTCCGACGAAGTGGTGCCCGCCGGAACCTTCGAGTTCACCGCCCTCGATGCCCCGTTGGACGGCGTGGTCACTCCCGACGGCTGGACGTGGTTCAGTAGCCGGACGGTGTAGAACACGGTGTAGAATTGGCACTCGGAGCATCTGAGTGCCAACGAACGTATCAGGCACTGTTCTGCTCCAGGCCGAGTTTTCAGGAGGAACCACAGTGCCCACGTACGCCTACGCCTGCAAAGACTGCACCCACGCCTTCGATATCCAGCAGGCCTTTAGCGACGATTCGCTGACCGTCTGCCCCGAATGCGGCGGAAACCTGCGCAAGAAGTTCAAC
Source organism: Arthrobacter sp. Dra40 (assembly GCF_059091905.1). Lineage (NCBI taxonomy): Bacteria > Bacillati > Actinomycetota > Actinomycetes > Micrococcales > Micrococcaceae > Arthrobacter > Arthrobacter sp. Dra40. The sequence continues at coordinate 5,271 of NZ_JBNHHB010000085.1, read as the reverse complement.
AGCGTGGGCGTCGTCTTCAAGGGCTCGGGCTTCTACCGCACGGACTCACGCGACGCCGCCAAGGCCAGCTCCGTTCCCGCGGCATCCTCCGGTTCCAACGGCGGAACGGAAGCCGCCAAGCCGGCAGCCGCCGCCGAACCGGCCAAGCCGGCCGCAACTCCGGCACCCGCCGCAGCCGCAAGCTAGGCAGCTGCCGGCGGCTGACGACCCGCCGCTTTTCCTACACACCTCAACGGTGGCAGCGCTGTATCCACAGCGCCCTGCCGCCCGCTGCCGCCGCACCGGTCGCGCGTCTTAACGTGGGCTGCATGCCCCCTGCCGCAGCTACCAACCGCATCGTCCGCCTCGCCTTGATGCCTCGGCGGCTGCTCCGCCGGCACTACCGGCTGCTTGCCGCCCTGCTGCTCTGTGCTGCCGCCGCACTGGTGGTCCATCAGTTCACCCCCGCGCCGGCGCCCACTGATGCCGTGGTGGTCGCTGCGGCGGATCTGCCTGCCGGCACCGTTTTGTCCGCTGGGGACATCGCGCTGGCCGAATTGCCGGCGGGCGCCGTCCCGGACGGAACTCCCGACAGCACCTTGCCGTTGGTCGGCCAGCGGCTGGCCACGGCCCTGCGAGCAGGTTCTCCGGTCTTCGACACTTCAATCGTCGGGCCGGGGCTATTGGCGGGTGCGCCGCAGGGGACGGTGGCCGTGCCGGTTCGTCCCGCTGACCCCTCCACCGTGCAGCTGGTCTCCCCCGGCCAACTGGTGGACATTGTCCTCAGCAGCGGCAACGGGTTCGACGAGCCGGCGGGATCAAGGGTCTTGGCGCGCGCCGTTCCGGTGCTGTGGAAAGCCGACGACGGCGGCGCCTCGCCTACGCTGCTCGGCTCACAGGAACCCGACGGGCTGGTGGTGGTGGCCGCAGCGCCGTCCGACGCCACCGCCCTGGCCGGCGCCTCCAGCCGGGGCAATATCTTCCTGGTGCTGGTCGGCTGACAACCAGCGGTGGGGCTGATAGCCCAGTTCGGCTGTCAGCCTCTCACTCGCCGGTTTCCCGGCTCAGCTCCAGTGCGGAGGGCGCTGCTCCCGCAGCCAGGCGTCCCGGTCCTCGTCCCGGTCGCCCCAGGCGTGCGGGTCGTCCTCGGTTGCCTTCGTTGGCAGCGTCGGGGACTGGCTGCGCTTGGCCCGGCGCGGCCGCAACCCGTCCTGGTCGGCTTCCGGTGCCTCAGCCGTGGCAGCCGTTCCGGGCTCAACCGGTGCCTGCGCGGTTTGCTCCGCTGCCGGCTCCGGCTTTCCCGGAGCGCCCGAGCGGCCGTCCTTCTCTGCCGGTTCTTCCGGCTTCTGCAGTCCCAAGTAGCCTCCGATCAGGTCCGCGCATTTCTCCGGATCAGTGAACACCTCGATGGTCCACAAGGTCAGCGGCCGCCAGCCAAGCCGTTCCAGCTGCTGCGGGCGCAGCCGGCTGCGTTCCCGGACGGTCAGCTCCCGGTATTCCGGGGTCCCGTCCGATTCCAAGGCCACCGGAAGCGTCGGTTCAACATCCGGCGAATACTCTACCGCGCTCGAGCTGGCCACGATGTCGATGAGTCCGTAATAGTGGTCCCAAACGCGTGCGCCACGGGTGCGGAGGCGCTCCACCAGGTCGGCGACCAGCGGGTCGTCGATCCCCGGCGAGAGTTCGGAAGCTCGGAAGCGGCCGTCGCCAAGGTGGCGGTCCAGCAGTTCGTGGAAATCAACCGCTCCATGCCGCAGCCGATCCGGGTCCAGATCCTCCGGACGGAAGCAGCTGAGCACGTGCAGCGAGTGCCTGGAACGGGTCACCGCGGTCGCGAAGAGCGCACGTCCGCCCGCCGCCGACAGCGGCCCGAAGTCGTGCACCGCGCGTCCATGCGGCGTCCGGCCGAAGCCCAGCGAGAAGATCACATCGTCGCGGACCAGTCCGGAGGCGCGTTCCACTGGAACCACCCGGAAGGGCTCTTGCCGGCGCTGGAAGAAACTCGTGGCCGACGGGTAGTTCGGCATCTGCAGCCGGATGGCCTCCGCCACCCGGGCGGCATGCCGGGCGCTGGCCGTCACCACGGCCAGCGACCGCGACGGCCGCAGGCTGATGTGCTCGAAAACCAGGTCCACCACGCGGTTCAGTTCGGCCGGAACGCTCTCCACGCCTTCATGTCCGGCGCCGGGCATGCCGGTGCCGTCCGGCAGGTATTCCACTTCCAGGCCGCCACCGTGGATGGAGCTGGCACCGGGCAGCCGGGACAGCGATCCCCCGTAGAACTTGTCGCTCAACGAGCGGGTCAGGTCCAGGTCCACCGCACGGTACGCGGTGGTCAGCCGCACCACCGGCAGCACCTCGGAGAGGGCGTGGAAGCAGCTGGCCAGAGGCTTCGGGGCCTCGCCGGTGACCGGATCGTTCCGGCGGTCCACATTGACTTCGAAGGGCGCTGCACGGCCGAGCTCGCCGTCGCCGAACGCCACCACCTGGTGCGCCCGGGAGACCGCGGCCAAGGCCGACGGCAGGCTGGTGGCCTCGGCGTCGAGGATGATCACGGCGTCGAAGTGCTTGCCCTCCGGCAGCAGCAGCGGCAGCACCAGCGGGGAGGCAGTCCAGATGGGCAGCAGCGCCGAGACCAGCGATTCTGATTGCTGCCCCAGCGCGGCCAGGGTAGGTTCGCCGGCCTTGAGCAGGTCGCGCAACCGGTGGGCGGCCTTGGGCTTGCTCTTGAGCGAACGCCGCCAGTTCTGGGCCAGTTCCCAGCGCAGCCGGGCGGGTCCGGACGCGATGTGCGCGTTGTCCGCAAGCCGGTAGACGGCCTCGAGCTTGCGCAGGTTGTCGCCGTCCGACATGGCCAGGTAGTCATCGCCGCTGATCATCGCTTCCAGCGCCGACTGCCACCAGGCGAGGTCCAGTTCCGCACTCACCTGCTCGGCACTGACTTGGCGCTCGGCCAGGTCGTCCAGCAGTTCGCCCAGTCCGTGCTCGCGCATCTGCTCGAGCAGCAGCGTCCGTTCGGGCAGGTTGATCAGTGTTTCCTTGTCCGCGGCCAGCGCGTCCAGCTGTTCCTGGAGTTCGCCGTCGGGCATCGCCACCAGCGCACGGTCCTCGGGCACCGGTGCCAGCAGGGCGGCCAGTTTCTGCAGCCGCTGTGCCACATCCCGATAAAAGCTGTTCAGGTCGGCCAGACCGGACGGAACCGCTGGGTGGCGCTGTGAGGTGGCGTAGTCGGCCCACTTGGTCCGCTGCTGCTGCACTTCGAACAGGGATTCATGCAGGTCGGAGATGTGCACGCCGGGGCGGATGTATTCCTTGGCCACCTTGCGCAGCCGGGAGCGCGTCATCGAGCTCATTTCGATCCCGCGGTCCCGCCGCCAAGAGCTCGGCGCGGTCGCCGAGATCAGGTCGGTGACCGGCCGGTCGAAGATGTCCGGGGTGAACTTGTCCAGGCTGCCGCGGACTTCCACCAGCAGCTGCAACTGCTCGCCCCACTCGCGGAACGTCCCGGCCAGGGCGATCTGCGAATGCTCGGCCACCTTGCTCATGCGCGTCCGCAGCTCCGGAATATCCTTGGCCAGATCGGAGGCCAACTGGTGGGCGTCCTCCGTTTCCTTGCGGTTGAGCAGCTTGGCGCCAAACCACGGACTGGTGGTAGCCGATTTGCTGAAGCTGCCCAGTTCGGCAGCGCGGACCAGCCGGGCCGCCAGTTCGGCCCGGTCGGTAATGCTGTCCAGCACCGATCGCTTCAACCGGACCGTGGTGGCCGGCGCCGGATCGAGCGAGGTGAGCTTGGCCAGCGACTGCATCGCCTGATAGGGCGAGCAACGCCAGCGGCTCCGGACATTGTGCAGGGATTTAACGTGGTCCAGCAGCTTGTGCCGGTGATCGGCGAGCGTGGCGTGCAGCTTCCGCAGCTGCGGCTCCTGCGCCTTTTCGCTGCGGCTGATGGCGCGGATCAGCGTCTGGCGCAGCTGGTCCGGAGTGAGGTCTGCGCCGAGCTGCAGCGCCAGCGATCCCAGGTCCACGGTTTCCAGCAGCTGCGCGAATTCGTTCAGCGTGCCACGGCGCTCCGCCACCACCAGCACACTCTTGCCCTCGTAAGCGAGCGCCGCCGCGGCGTTGAGCGCGGTCTGGGTCTGGCCGGTGCCCGGCGGCGTCGAAACCACCAGCGAGTGCCCGGCCTGGACCAGATCCAGCACCTGCTGCTGCGCGGCGTCGGCGTCCAGCAGCAGGAACTCGTCCTGAGGATCGCGTTCATCGATCGGCGGCAGATCCACCTCCGGCACTGGCACCGTGCCCAGGCCGTGAGCGGCGGGGCGTGCGTCCCCGGAACCGGCGCCCGCTTCGGCCAGGGCCTGGATCACCGGGTGTCCCGCGTCGATCAGGACCGGATCGGTAACGGCCTCCAGATCGGCGAAGGTGGACACCAGAAAATGGTGTTCGATGGTCATGTTCCGCACGTCAGCGGTGAGGATGCGCAGCCGCTCCAGCACCGGATGCGGATCGAGGCGGGCAGTGCCGTAGGCCAGCCGGGCGGTCGCCTCGGCATCGATGCCGACGCCCTGCTCGGCGGACAGATGGCGGACGAGGGCCGGGTTTAGCCGGGCGCGGTCGGCCAGCTGCAGCTCGAAGTCGTCCTGGCTGGGGCGCACGGTCAGTGCCACCGGCGTCAGCATCACCGGGGCATTCAGCGACTCCGACCGGCCGACCTCCGGAATTCGCCAGGAAGCAGTGCCCGCGGCAAGATATCCGACGTCGATGCCGCGTTCGGAACCCAGCTCCAAGATCTTGGCGCGCAGGCTACGGGCGGTACGCATGGCGGCAGCGTATTGGTTCGGATCGCGCAACAAGGTGGAGAGGCGGGTGCGGCGCCCGGCCAGCAACTGGGCCAGGCCGGAAGGGTGGGCATGCGTCAGGTCAATGCTGTTCGACGACGTCGGAGCGAACCGCAGCAAGGTGTCGGACCCGGCCACGTCGCCCAGGTTCTCCAGCCAAGATGCCACAACGTCTTCAGCAGCCTCAGCTACGCTGGCCAGCGACACGGCTGCCCCCTTTACTTCACTCTCGGCTACTTGCCTCGACCACAACGGCATGTCAATCAAGGTATCGGACTTTAAACGCCAAACGGGCGACCGCAACACTGCCTTGGCGAATTTTGCTGTGCAGTGTTCCCGCGCTGTGCGGCGGGTTGGCAGCGGCTGCCCGTTGTGGCTACTCCCACTCGATGGTGCCCGGCGGCTTGCTCGTCACGTCGAGCACCACGCGGTTGACCCCGTCCACTTCGTTGGTGAT
>NZ_JBNHHB010000084.1:0-20741 GCF_059091905.1 Arthrobacter sp. Dra40 | reverse complement strand
GCTGACCAGATTCAGTCTTGCTGCCACGTGCTGCTCCCGCCCTTTTCCGGCCGTCCGGCCTGTGAGTCTACTGTACGGATTCTAGTGGCGGCCGGTGTCCGCGGCTGCGCCAGCCGCCGCTTGGCGTCGGCCACCAGCGACCGCGGGGTGTACTTAACCCGCTGACGCTGCCAGAAACCCAGCGAGTCCTTCATCTTTGCCAGGGAGTCGTCCACCTGCTCCCAGTACTGCTGCACCTGGACCTCTGTCGGCTCGGCTGCCCCGAAAATCGCCGCGTCCGCGCGGCGGGCCAACAGCGTAGTGTCGGCCGCCGTCGTCGGGAATTGCTCCGCGAGCGCGGCTGCATGTTCCCTCCTGGTGGCATTGGCCTGGGCGCGCGCACCCATGTCGGTGGCCATCGACATCACTTCGCGCCAGCCGCCGCCCACGCGGTGGCTGGGCAGGCCCTCGCCGGCACGGCGCTTGCGGCGGCGCAGCTTCAGCCAGGCGATCAGCAGCAGCGGCAACAGCAAGACGGCCAGCGGGATGGCTGCCATGCCCACCGCGGCGAAGAGCCAGCCCCACAGCTCCCAGAACGATTTCTCCTGCTGCTCGGCATCCTGCGGCTCCGGCGCAGTGTCCGGCGGGAGCTCGGCCGGCTCCTGCGGCGGGGGCGGCGGCTGCAGGACCTGCGGTTTCGGCGTCGATTTGGGTTCCTGCTGCGGCGGAGTAGGCTCGTTGTCCTCATCCGGCGTCGGATCAAAGGCAACCCAGCCGGCATGTTCGAACGCCACTTCCACCCAGGCGTGCACGTCCTCGCCCTTGATCTCCACGGGTCCCGAGCCGGAAGGGCCGTCCTGCGGATCGGGGTAGAACCCCATCACCACCCGTGCCGGGATGCCCAGGTGGCGGGCCATCAGCGCCATGGCGACGGCGTATTGCTCGTCGTCGCCGATCATCTGGTCGGCGTCAAGCAGCTGGGTCATGCGTCCTGCGTGGTGGCCGGACAAACTGCGGGCCTCGTCTTCTTTTCCGTTGCTGAAGAATCCGTTCTCGTGCAGGTTCCGCTCCAGCTGGCGCACCTGTTCAATCGGCACTGTTGCTTCGCCCACGAATTCGTTGGCCTTCGTGGCGATGATGTCCGGGACCCGGGCCGGTTTCGGAAGGCGTACGGGGGCGAAGTCATACTGTGCCAGCTGGGCGTCCTCCGGCCGGCCGGGGAACGTGGTTTCCACCGAGTAGCTGTCTCCGGCACGAAGGTACCGCGTGGTCAGCGCCGTCCTGGCGTCTTCGTTGTAGAACAGCGAGCTTCCCAGCTCCGCCGCCCGTTCGCCGTCGAATGCCATGCCGCCAATGTGGCCGCCGGCGGGGAGCCAGACGCCGCTGTAGTCGCCGACCCGGACATCCAGCCGGGCGCCGCCGCCGGACGCCGGGCTGAGCGAACCTGTGTCGCCCACCGGCTTGAAATTGCCGCCGCTGTCGGGATTGACGTTGTAGACCGTGCCGTCGAAAGTGTCCAGCGCCGCCAGGCGCACGCGCTGGCCCGCGGGCAGTCCCGCCACCGTGAACAGCGTCTCGTCGGCCCGGTCCTTGACATAGCTCCGGAAATCCATGAGCGGACTGGGATAGTCATACAGATTGACCGGGGGCACGACGACGTCGCGCAGCACCTTGCGGTCTCCCGCGGCCGTGAGTGGCGGGCCGGCAAGCGCCGTCAGGGCTACCGCAGCCGCCAGCATGCCCGCGCCGAAGCCCAGCCTGCGGCGCAGCCCGGCCCGGTGAGCGGCAGGATCGGCCAGCCCGGGAGTGGCCGCTACGCCGGCTGCAGCATCGCCGCGGGCAAGGTGACGGTGCCACGCGAGCCAAGCCGCCGAAACCGCCACCAGCAGCACGCCCCGTTGCACCGGCAGCGCCGCGACGTCGGTGCTGAAGGCGATGCCCAGCAGGAAGAACGCCAGGACCGGCAGCAGCGGCCAGTACGGCCCGCGCGCACGCCATGCCAGGGTGCCGGCCAGCAGGGCGGCGACCAAGCCACCCAAAAACGGCACCACCAGCATGCCGCCGGAGATCCCTACCGGCGGGGCGATGGTGAGGATGTCCTTCCACGCGAAAATAAAGCCGGTCAACACCGTGCGCAGGGATTCCAGCGACGGCAGCACGCCGCCGATGGCTTCGGTGGGCGCCGCGAAGGCGCTGCCCAGCAGCAGGTACGCGCCCAGCCCGGCGGTGGCCGTGGGCAGCAGGCCCATCCGGTAGCGCGCGCTGGCCAGGGAGAGCAGGAGTCCGACGGCGATGCCGCCGTAACCCGCCGTCAGGTAGCGGCCGTTGCCGCCGAAGACATGGTGGAGTCCGGCGAGCCCCAGTCCGAGCAGCACCGCCAGGACAGCAGCGTCGACTGCCACCTGCCGTCCGGGCCGCGGCAGCCACGCCGACAGTCCCCCGGCAACCGGCCGGCGCTGCTTCGGTGGAGCGGTCTGGCCGGCGTCGTTTTTGGCTTCTCTGGCACGGCGGCCGCCACTGGCTGGCTGCTGCTCCGGACGCGGAGCAGTGGTGCTGGCGTTCATGCCGCGGCCTTCCGCAGCACAAGGGCCAGGTCGTCCAGACTGGACAGGGACAGCACGGACAGGTCGCCGATGCTCGCCCGGGCCACCTCGAGGCCCTCGCCGCAGCGGATGGCGAAGGCCCGGATGCCAACCGGCACCGCCGACGATGCCTGCCGTAACTGTGCGGCTGACACGTGATCGCCGACGACGAGGAACATGACGGAGGCATTCGGTACTGCCTCGGCGGTACCGCGGGCCAGTTCCACCGCCGTGGAGCGCTGCGGGGTGCCTTCGACCCGGGTCATCTCATCGAGCAGGATGCGGCCTGTTTCGCTGCGCAACGGCCCGCCCTGGGTCAGCACGCTGAGGTTGCGCTGCTCGCGGATGGCCTGCAACCCGATCGATGCGCCCACCGAGACAGCCAGCTCGAAATCTTCCTCGGAACTGTACTCCTCGGTGTTCGTGGAGACCGCAACGGCAAGGTGCGCACGGCGCGTTTCCTCAAACTGGCGCACCATCAGGGAGTTGGTGCGCGCCGTCGTCTTCCAATGGATGTAGCGACGGTCGTCGCCGGGGACATAATCGCGCAGCGCGTGGAAGGACACATCGGCGCTGGCCAGTTCTTTGGTGGGCAAACCCTCAAGGTCGCGGATAAAGCCGGCGGCGGAGCTCCCCAGGTTGGTGGTGCGCGGATGGACAAACAGGTCAGTCGGTTCCGTCCACCTCATCTGGCGCCGCAGCAGGCCCAGCGGATCCTGGCGCACCGAACGGACCGGTCCCACCACGATGACGGCGCGCCGCTGCGTGGGGATGGTGAAAAGGTCCTCATGCACCTGGCCGGACTTCATGCGCGGCAAGTGGAAGACGGCGGTGGCCGCTCCCACCGGCAGCTCCAGCGCCGCCGGCAGCAGCGGCTTGTCGGCCGTGTTCGTCACGGCCACGCTGCCCACGGCCTGGTCGCCGACCGCGACCCGGGTGCGGGCCAGGTCCAATTCCACCCCGTAGGAAGAGCGGCCGAGCACAAAACCCACCGCCAGCAACAGCAGGAACAGTCCCATCAGGGCCGCGATCTTGGCCTCCTGCCAGCCGAAGGCGGCGCCGAGCACCAGTAGCAAGAGCGCGCCGCCGGCCACCACCCAGCCCAACGGGCTCACGGTTTCCAGCACCGGACCCACATAGCGCCGGGCAACGCCCCTGACCCGCCGCCAGCCCGGCCGAATGTACTGCTCAGCCAGCGGATCTGCTGCGGCGGCCAGCGAGGCCGGATGCAACCTGCCGCCCTTCTCCGGCGCCACCCGCCGGATCGTTTCGCCCAGGCCGGTGAGCCTGCTCGTCAGGCCGGGGTCCCGCTGCGTCGTCGTCTCCGTCATGCAGGCGCTTCCGCCCCGAAAAGGTCCTTCGGCACGGCCTAGACCGTCACACGCTGCTGCGGGGCGGGCACATCGGCCAGCACGCGCGACATCACGGCCTCCGGAGTAGCGCCGGCAAACTCCGCCTCAGGATCCATCACGAACCGGTGGTTCCACACCACGGGAGCCAGTTCCTTGATGTCGTCCGGCAGCACGAAGTTGCGGCCCTGGGACGCGGCCCAAACCTTGGCGGCGCGGACCATGGCCAGGGCGCCTCGGACGCTCACGCCAAGCCGCGACTCGGCCGCATTGCGGGTTTCCTCGCACAGGTCCGCCACGTATTCCAGCACGGCTGTGTCCACATGGGTGGTGGCCGCGAGATCCGCCATGTCCCGCACGGCCTGCGGGGTGATGATCGGCGTCAGGGCCGCCGACCGGTCGCGGGTGCCGGCTCCGGCCAGCAGTTCCACCGTGGACGCGCGGTCCGGGTAGCCGATCGAGGTTTTGATCAGGAAGCGGTCCAGCTGGGCTTCCGGGAGGCGGTACGTGCCGGCCTGCTCGATCGGGTTCTGCGTGGCGATCACCATGAAGGGGCGCCCGGCCTCATAGGTCACGCCGTCGACCGTCACCCGGCCTTCTTCCATCACTTCCAGCAGCGCCGACTGCGTCTTCGGCGAGGCGCGGTTGATCTCGTCCGCCAGCACCACGGTGGCGAAGATCGGGCCCTTGTGGAATTCGAACTTCTGCGTCTTCTGGTCGTAGATCGTGATGCCCGTGACGTCCGACGGCAGCAGGTCCGGCGTGAACTGGATGCGCGAGTTCGAGCCCTGCACGGTAGCGGCCAGCGACCGGGCCAGCATCGTTTTGCCGGTTCCCGGAGCATCCTCCAGCAGTACGTGTCCCTCGGCCAGCATGGCCGTGAGCACCAACCGCACCACCTGGTTCTTGCCCAGCACCGCCTGGCCGACGTTGCCGGCCAGCTTCTCGAACGTCTCGGCGAACCACTCGGCCTGCTCGGAAGTCATCGTCATGCTGTTCCCGGTCTCTCTTCGTGTTGCATTGGTGTCAAAACCTTTTGTTACTTTACGGAGCGTGCGGCCAGGGGCTCCTGCCGAAGCTGCCGCTGGCTGTCTAGCATCTGCGCATTCCTGCGGGGGGCGAGTCGGCAAGATGCCCGTTGCTTCCCGCTTCACGAATGTGCAGGCCCTTGACGACCATATTGTTGTTGTGCGGTTGGCCGCCGCCGATCTGCTTGTACCACTTTCCGTTGTTGAACTGTACGTAGCACTGGACAACGAGATCGCTGCCCCAGATCGCCCAGTGATCGCCGGCGCAGGAGCCGTTCTGGTAGTTGTAGCTCTTACCGTCGGCATTCTCCATGCATGTTCGGTGGCCGGGATCAAGATCGGTGTTGCCGCCACCAACGGTCACTGTCCATTCCGTTTTCGGCGGCGGCGGTGGCGGCGGGGCGTCGCCGGAGCTCGCCGCGGTCGAGGCGATAGCACCGGCGGTGCCGCGGGAGTTGATCGACTGTGCGTCGAACGTCACGCGCTTGTTGTAGGCGCCCGTGTTAACGGTCTTACTGCCCGAGTTGGCCACGTCCTGCCAGTCGCCTCCGTTGACCCGGATCCGGATCTGGGCCACGTCATAACTGTTGGCCGCCGGTGCGCTCCAGCTGAACGTCACGCTTTGCTGTTCCCTGGCTCCGTCTTGCCCAGAGACACTCGGCTTCCCTGGTGCTCCGTAGGGAGTCACGTTGTTGGACGCCGTGCTCGGCGCACTGGAGTAGCTCGCGCCGTCGCTGTTGGCCACGGACGCGATGCGCACGTTGACTGCCTTGCCGTTGGTGAAGCCCGCCACCTGCTGGCCATTCGTGATGGCCATGGTCCGGCCGTCGTTGAAATAGGCCCGGTAGCTGACTTCGCCGGCCTGGGCGCCGTTGCGCTGGGCGGAGGTGAGCTCGTTGAAGGACACCGTGACTGCGCGGCCGGCCCCGCCGGTCTGGGCTTCGCTCAGCGAGACGCCGGTCGGGGCGTCCGGCGCGCCGACCGCCCGCCGTGCATTGGACTGGGCACTGGTTTCGCCCGACCCGGCTTTGTTCCGTGCCGTGACCGAGTAGGTGTACGCGGTCTCCGAGTTCGGCGCCGTCACGGTCTGCGAGGTCGCGTTCACCGCGGGGAAGGTCCGGGTCAGCTGCCCGCCCTGGTGTTCGCGCACGGTGTAATCGAGGATTTCGCCGCCATTGTTGGACGGCGCTGCCCAGCTCACCTTCAGCTGGCTCTGGTCACCCACGGACTTCACCCGTTCGGTGGCCGGAGCGGTGGGAGCAGCCGGCGGACCGGCCGGCACCTCTGCGGCGGAGTAGGCGCTGAAATCGCTCGGTTCCGGCGCCCGGTTGTGCGCCTGCACCCGAACCTCGTACGCCTGGCCGTTTTCCAGCCCCTCCCACGTGTAGCTGGTGCCGGTCAGGCCGTGCTTCTGCAGCTGGCCGCTCGGCGGGGCCGGCGAGATCTCCAGGGTGTAGCTCTCGATGGCCGAACCTTCGTTGACCGGCGCCCTCCAGCTGACGTCCAGGGACTTGTCGCCGAACTTCAGCTGGGGTGCAGACGGCGTTGCCGGCCGCACATCGGGCCGCGCCACCGCGGACTCTGCCGACGGGTCGGAGGTGCCCACGCTGTTCTCCGCCATCACCGTAAAGGTGTATTCGACGTCGTTCTTCAGCCCGGTCAGCGTGCAGGTAGTGGTCGCGCACTGCTGACTGAAGCCCCCACCGGCCGCGTTCACGGTGTAGCCGGTGATTGGGTCGCCGTTGTCGCTCGGCGCCGTCCAGGACAGCACTACGCTTTGGTTGCGGACCGAGTCCACCAGCGGGGTGCTGGGCGTTTCCGGCCGCCCCTTGACCACCAGCGAGATGCTCGCGGTGGCCTGCCGGCTGCCCTCGCGGGTTTTGTCCTCCACCGTGTATTCCACCGACATGGTTCCCGAGAAGTCCGCAGCAGGCGTCACGACAATCCGCTCGCCATCGATCGCCGCCGTGCCCCCGTTGCCGGCAACGGCATTCACGATGGTCAGCGGAGTTTCCGGGAAGGGGTTGACGTCGTTGGCCAGCACATCCACGGGAACCGCTTCGCCCTGTACGGCGTCCGGCACTTCGTCGTCGTTGGCCACCGGCAGCGGGCGCGTGGAGGCAGTCGCTTGCACCGTGACGCGGCTGGTCACCTTATCGGAGCGGCCATCGGTGACGGAGACATTGATGACGCCGGTGGCACCGGTTTCGATCCCGGCATCCGCCGCCACACGCAGCACGCTGCCCTCCAGACTGACGGCGAATCCTTCCGGCGTCCCGCCTTCAACCGCAAACTCCAGCTTCTCCAGGTCCTCCGGGTTCGGGTCGCTGGCCAGCGGACGCAGGTCGTAGCTGACGGCGTCTTCGCCCTTTGCCACTTCCAGCGTTCCGGTCGTCAGTTCCGGCGGGAGATTCCGGTCAGCTGCCGGGATGACCTTGGTCATGATGGTGAGGGTGGACTTGAGCCCGTCCGGATCGTCCGGGCCCGAACCATCGGTCACCTCGAACGTAATGGAGCCGCGGCCGGCGTAGTCGATGTCTGCCTTGTAGCTGAGCGTGCTCTCGCCCGCCATCCACTCGTCGTTGCTGGTGCCGATGGCGCGGATGTTCTCCGCCACGGTGAGCCGCGGGGTGCGGCCCGGCCGGACTTCCACCAACTCCTTCAGATCCAACTGCAGTTCGTCGCCCGCGGTCACGTCCTTCGGGGTGTTGTCCCGCAGCACCGGATACTGCTCGCCCAGCGGCGGAACCCAAATGACGGCGGTGGCCTGCAGCCCGTCCTCGTCCCGCACGGTGTAAGGGATCAGCTGGACCGTCTCGGTCAGCTCCACGTTGACCTGCCCGTCGGCAACTGCCCGGGCGGTCGGATAGTCACCATCGACCAGGACGTCCAGATCCTTGGCCACGCCGTCTGGATCCTCGTCATTTTCCAGCACCGGAACGTCGACGGCGGTGCGCCCCTTAATGTCGGCCGATTCCACTCGATCGTCACGGGCCAGCGGCGCCTGCAGCGGAGCATCCTCCCTCACCTGGACCGTCACGGTCCCGACGGCGGAGCCGCCGCGGTCGTCGCCCACGGTATACCGGGCGTTAACCGTGCCTTCCGTGGCCGGAGTTGTCAGATAGACACGGCCGTCTTCTGCCCTGGCGGCAATCGATTCGGGCGAGCCGACCACTTTGTCGGCGTCCAGCACGAGCGTGTCACCGTCCGGATCCGAATCGTTCTTGAGCACGTCGACTGCCACCGTCCGGCCCGGCCGGATCTTGATCCCGTCGTCAATCGCCACGGGGTTCTGGTTGCTCACCTGCTCGGGGGCAATGCCCACCAGCACCGTGGCAGTATTCACCGCGCCCAGACGGTCCTTGACCTGGTAGGTAAAGCTGTCCGTCCCGGCACCCTGTGCCGACGCCGTGTAGTCAATGTAATGGGGGCCGGCAACCGCTGCGCCCTGTTGCGGGGCCTTGTCGATGCCCGTCAGGTACACCGAGTCGCCGTCGGGATCAATGCCGTTGAGCGGGATGGGAATCCGGACCGTAGAGCCGGCGATGACCCGGGCTTCCTGGTTTTTGGGGGCGGGCTGGGAGTTCGCTTCGTCGTCGCGCGGGAGGATGTTGATCCGCAGCTGGGCAGAATCCTTTTGGCCCGTGGAGTCGGTCACCTCGTAGACCGCGTAAACCGTTTTGGCCTGCTGCCCGGCGATGAACCGCACGGAGTTGCCGGCCGTGAAGATCCGGCCGTCGGCAGGATCCGGCGCCTCGGCGAGCTCCTGGACCAGCTTCAGGGTGTCCCCGTTGGGATCGGTGTCGTTCGCCAGCACATCCGCGGTCACGACGTCGCCGACCCGCACGGTGGCAGTATCAGCCTCGGCCTGCGGCGGCAGTGGCTTGTCGTCACCGGCCACGGAGATCACACTGACCTCGCCCGCCGCAGAAGCGAAGCCGTTGGACACGGTGTAGCCGATGGTGGTCTGCTGGTGCAGCCCCTTCACGTCGGTGAGGCGCAGGATGTTGTGGTCCAGCACCTCGACGGCGACGGGCGAACCGTCCGCCTCAACCGAGGTGACGACCAAAACGTTTCCGGCCGGGTCGGTGTCGTTGGCCAGCACATCCACCAGCACTTGCCCGTTCTGCGGCAACAGCGCAACGTCCCGCACCGCCACCGGCGCGCCGCCGCCGTCGTCCTCGGTGGCATCTATGCGGATCAGGCCGGTAGTGCTGGACGGCCCGTTGGTCACCAGGTAGGTGAAGTAGTAGGTCTCGGCGGCATCGGCTGTGAACTTGACCGTGCCGGCGTCGTAATCGGGCACGATCGAGGCGTTGGCTGCGGAGCCGGTCTTGGCCAGCCGGAGTTCCCCGCCGTTGGGATCCTGGTCGTTCTTCAGGGGCGCTACTTGGATTTCGTGGCCCACGGTTGCGGAAAAGTGGTCGGCGTTGGCCAGCGGCGGCAGCGCGCCGGGCGGACGGACGTCGAATACCACCACCGCTTCAGTGGTCTCGGAACCATCCGAGACCCGGACCGCCACGTCCTTCTTGCCGAACGTCTTTCCGACGTCCTGGAAGGTCAGCAGCCCGTCCGGACGGGTCCGGACCAAATCGCCGTCCGTAGTGTTGTCTGCTTCGACCAGGAACATGTCGTCCCCGTCCGGATCGATCCAGTCACTGAGAATGTTCTGGCTGATCTCCCGGCCCTGCTCCACCAGAATGGTGGTTTTACGCTTCGGTTCCGGCGGCAGGTTGCTGCCCTCGGCGCGCACGTCGATGGCCACCCGTGCCGTGTCCGTCCCGCCACGGCCGTCGTTCACTTCATAGGTGAACGTGTGCCGTCCGGGGCCCGCATCCCCCTGAACCACAATCTGCAGCCCGGTGCTGTCATAGATGCCTTGCACCTTGCCGATTCCCGGGCCGTCGCCGCTGAGCCGGGCGGTGAGCACGTCGCCGTCGGGATCGGAGTCATTGTCCAAAATGGTCAGCGTGGTGGTGCGGCCGGCACGGACGCCGAAGGTATCGTCCTGGGCCACGGGCGGCTGGTTTTCTTCGGTGCGGTCGGGCAGCGTATTGACCGGGTTTTCGTCCGCCGAATCCTCTTCGTCCTCTTCGTTCTCCTGCTCCGGCGGGATCAGATCGCTCCAGTTGTCCACCAGCTGCATGTTTTCGAGCACCAGCCAGACGTTTCCGGCGTTCACATCGTTAAGGACCACAACGTCCCGGTTCACCCGGAAGACCAGCGAGGCGTTCGAACCGAGACCTCGGATGGGCTGTGCGAGATCGTCGGCGTCGTTGCTGCAGTCGCGCAGATAGTGGTTGATGCCCGCCCACGCTGCGTGCAGGCAGCCCGCCAGCTGCACCGGTGCAGCTGGTGTTCCGGAGCCTGCCATCGGGACGACGTCGGCGTCGGAACCGTTCAGCGGCTGCTTAATGAGCGCCGTTTCGGTCGCCAGTGCCACGAACGGGCTCTTGTCTCCGCTGAGCTGCAGGGTACCGCCGCGGGCTTCCGGCAACGTGACCCCGCGGCCGCCCGGAAGAACCAGCAGGCCCGAGTCCGCGTCGAAGACCACTGCTTCTTCCCCCACGGCGGCTATCTGGAGATCCCCGGCTTCTCCCAGTGATTCCACCCGGTGGCCGCCGGTGCGTTCGGTCACGCCCTCGTCGTTGACTTCGAAGCGGGCTACCTCGCCGGCCTCCGGATTGGCCACGAAGATGGTGTCCTGCTTCGATACCGTGGCCACGCTGCCCTTGGCATCGGTGAGCAGGGGCTCGGCCGTTTCCTCATTGAACGATCCGAGCTCGTTCGCGGGGCTGACCCAGACCTGGCCCTTGACCGTGTCGGTGATGGACAGCAGCGTGTCCCCGAAAGCCACCTCGGCGGACCCGGGCAGTTGCTGTTCCGAGCCTCGCTCCATCTGCGCCACGTCGACGGGACTGAGCATCGACTGGTCTTGGTTCTCCATGAACACCGTGCCGGCGTTCTGCATGACATTGAAACCATCGCTGTTGGCCCGGAAGCCGCCGTCCAGCACCTGGGACTGGTAGTTGAGGTGGCCCACCATGCCCTGGCTGTTGTTGGTGACCCACACCCCGCCGTCGTTTAAGTCCACATCAGCAGTGGGAAAACCCTGGTAATAGATGGCACCGCCGACCACCAGCGCCGTCGCCACAGAAAAGGTAGTCGTCGACGCCAGCGTCTTGCGCCGCCGTGTCCGCCCGAACACTCTTCCCCGCAGTGCCATGATTCCCTTGTAGTCCCGCGCCGATCCCTGTCAGCCGGCCGTCGGCGGAATCCCGCCCGGCAGGCACCCAAAGACGGCCCTTGGTGCGCCAAGGGCCTCTACTGACTATTACACGTATAACCACGGCTCGTAAACCGGAGCGCATGGGGAGGACGCCCCACCCCCGGATCTCTCCAGCGCGCCGCGCTCTTTGGCCAACCGCCGCCCCCGGTGCGGCACCGGACACGGCGTCGCTGCACGGCGTAGGACAGCCGGGCGGACCGGAGGAGTCCCCGGCTGACCGGTCTAGTCGACGACCAGACCCTTGCCGGTGCCGTGTGCAACGGTGACCGGGTTAACCTCGCCGAATCCACGGACCGTGCGAACTTTCTGCGGGATCAGCACGAACCGCTCGTCCCCGGCCAGCGTCGACGCAGTGGTTGCATCGACCAGCACCGTCCCGGGCTCTGCGAGCGTGGTCAAGCGGGCGGCGAGATTCACCGTGGGGCCATAGATATCGCCGAGCCGGGACAGGACCCTGCCCCACACCATGGCCACCCGCGCCGAGGGCAGCAGATCGTCGTCGCCAATGGCCTTGGCCAACGCCAGCGAGATCTCAGCCCCCGCCTGCGGGGAGGACGCGATGTAGAGGACTTCGTCGCCGATAGTCTTAACCAGCCGCCCGCCGCCCACCGAGATGATTTCGGCACAACGGTTCTCAAAGCGCTGGACCAGTTGCGCGAGGGTCTTCTCATTCATCTGGCGGGACAGGCTGGTGTAGGAGACCAGGTCCGCGAATCCCACCGCCCGCAGCAAGGGCAGCGAGTCTTCGCCGTCTCCGCCTGCGGCGGCGCTCAGGCCGGCCTCGGCGCGGACCGTGAGACGGGCGACGCCGGCGTTCAGCTGGCGGCGGTACGAGTAGAGCAGGACCTTTTCCAGGGAATCGATCAGGTTTGGCAACTCATGCACCAGCCGCTGGCGGGCCTGGGCATCGGTGAGCCCCCGCTGGTGCACCATCTCCTCCACCAGGGCCTCCACCTGCCAGACCACCATGCGGTCCGTCATCTGTCCGACGGACCGGGTGATGGAGATCGCCGCTTCCTCGGTCAGGCGCTCCTCGCGGACCAAATCGATAATGGTGGTCAGCGCGTCCAGATCGGCCTGGGTGAATGCCAAATCCTCATCCCCCAGATTGGCGAAGCCCAAAGCCCTCCAGATCTTGCGCGCGGACAGCAGCGAGACTCCCGCGCCGGCGGCAACTTCCCGGCGCTTCATGGTGCGCTCGGAGCCCAGCAACCTGATTTCCAGGTCCTTGATGGCTTGCCGGTCCACCTTCCCGTCCGACTGTGCAGCCGGCACTGAGCGGGCCGGCAACGGTACGCGGGGCATGGACAAGGTCAACGGTTCGGGTTCACCGGCCGGGTGCCCGCCGATGGTCCGCACCTCTTCCGCTACCGGCTCGGCTTCCAGAACGGGTTCCGGGTCCTCCGGTCGGGATTCGTCCAGCTCCTCGTCCGGTTCGTCTGCCGCCGGCGGGGGTACTTCGCGGCGCAGCAGCTGGGGCAACTCGGGATCGCGCGGGACCGGGGGCCGGCGCGGTTCATCCTGCCCGCTGCTGATGTCCATCCTGTGCGTCCTCCCTGTCAGCTGTCCCAGCTGTTCCACTCGTTTTCAGCTTCCATGTCTACACCATCAAACATGGCGGTGCGTGGCAGCTCTTCAATCGCCTCCATCACCAGCGACCTGAATCGGTGGACCTCGGGTACGTCCACGAGCAGACTGGTCCGCCCGTGGCCCAGGTCAACGGTGAGGTTGCCGCTGCGCAGCGTCCGCTGGATGATGGACTGCTCGCTGCGCAGTTCGGCAATGCCCACCAGCAACAGCTGGCGTTCCTGCCTCCGTCCCACGCCGCGGCGGATGATGAGCCGCCTGCTGGTCAACAGATAGCGCGTACCCAGCCACCGCAGCAGCGGCACGACGAACAGGCGCAACAGCAGCGCCGCAACCATCACGGCCAACGCCGCCAGCAGCAACGGGCGCCACTCAATGACCCAGTCCGGCGGGTTGGAGCGGCTGAGGTTTGCCAAGACGTAGGAACCCGCGCCCAGCACCAGCAGCGCCGCCAGCACCGGCCAGGTGAGTTTCCGGGCTTGCGGCCGCGTCATGACAATCACGCGCTCCCCCGGATCCAGCTTTAGCCGCAACGCGGCACCCGGGTCCGGCAGGGCGTCCCGGCCAACTCAGGGGCCTTCGTGCGGCCGGAGGTGCACGACGTCGCCGGCAGTTACAACATGCTCGGTACCTTCCGCGTCGCGGATCTTCACGGCGCCGTAGGCGTCCAGGCCGAAGGCCTCGCCGATGATCTCTTTCCCGTCCGGCAGTTCGGCGCGCACTTGCTGTCCCAGCGTGACCATGACGTCGTTCATCCGCGTGAGCAGGCTTGATCCGTCACTCCATTCGGCAGCGGGGTTGCCGTTGACATTGCAGAACTGGCGGTAACGGTGCGCAAAGACCCGCAGGTAGGACATCAGCAGAATGTTCCGGTCCGCCGTCCGGCCCTTTTCAAGCGCCACGCTGGTGGCCGTGGGGACAGGAAGCTCGTCCCGGGACAGGGTCACGTTGAGCCCGGTACCGAGAACGACGGCGGGGGGCGAGCCGTCCGGGTAGTTGACGACGTGGGCGAGGATGCCGGCGATTTTCCGTCCCGAGACCAGGACGTCGTTAGGCCATTTGACCTCGGCCTTGAGCTGCGCGTACTCGCCGAGTGCTTCGGCCAGCGCTGCCGCCGCCAGCAGCGAGAACCAGGCGTAGCTTTGGGTCGGCACCGGGCTTCCGGCGTTGTTGAAGGGGCGCAGCAGGGTGCTCACGATGACCGAGGAGCGCGCCGGTGCGGCCCATTGCCGACCCAGCCGTCCGCGGCCCGCCGTTTGCTCCTCGGCGACCAGGACGCTCAGGTCGGACCAGCCCACCTTGTCGGCGACCGCCTTGTTGGCCAGGTCGGTATTGGTGGAACCTGTGGATTCGACCAGTTCGAGCTTCCGATAAGGCCCCAGGGGCGCACAGAGGGCGTCGCTGAGGCCATCGAAGTCCAAGGCCGGCCGGTCAACGTCGGAAAAACTCTGGCTCATGTGTTCCATCCTACTGACCACCAGCCGCTCAGGGGCCGACGGTCCCGGGCGTTCCCCCGGGCCCTGCGGGCTTTGGCCGGCGGCTGGACCCGGGGCCCGCGGCAGAATGTCCTGGCAAAAGCGCGTGCAGCGAAATTGTAGGGTTCCTACAGGTGGCGCTCCGGTGTTGCTCACTAGACTTGGTTCAGCGGTGCGCCTGTGCCCTGCTGTTTTGTACGAAACCTACTTAAACAGCCTGCAGACCACCGCCATCCGACACCCGCGGCAGAATCCGGAGAATTCATGAGCCTCGATCAAGACCTTGATCTGCAGACCACTGCAGGCAAGATTGCGGACTTCCGCCGCCGCCAGGCGCAGTCCATGCAGCCGTCCGGCGCCGAGGCGATCGAGAAGCAGCATGCCCGTGGCAAGAACACCGCCCGGGAACGGATCGAGATGCTGGTGGACGAAGGATCCTTCGTCGAGTTCGATGCCCTGGCCACGCACCGGTCGACGGCTTTCGGGATGGAGAACAAGAAGCCGCTCGGGGACGGTGTTGTCTCCGGCTATGGCACGGTGGACGGGCGCCTGGTGGCGTTGTACAGCCAGGACTTCTCCGTGTACGGCGGTTCATTGTCCCAGGTCAACGGCGAAAAAATCGTGAAGGTGCAGGAATTCGCCCTGCGCAACGGTTGCCCCGTCATCGGCATCAACGACGGCGGCGGTGCCCGTATCCAGGAAGGTGTGGCATCGCTGGCGATGTTCGCTGACATCTTCCGCAACAACGTTGCCGCCTCCGGCGTGGTGCCCCAGATTTCGCTGATCATGGGCCCGTGCGCCGGCGGCGCGGCCTACTCCCCCGCGCTGACGGACTTCGTGGTGATGGTCGACAAAACCAGCCACATGTTCATTACAGGTCCCGACGTCATCAAGACGGTCACCGGCGAAGAAGTGGATATGGAGACGCTGGGCGGCGCACGCCAGCACAACGCCACCACCGGCACGGCCACCTACCTGGCCGCCGACGAGGCGGATGCGGTCGAATTCGTCCGTGAACTGCTTGAGTTCCTGCCCTCGAACAACTTGGCTGAGGCTCCTCCGCTCGAGTTCGATGAGGAACTCGAAATCACGGTTGACGACCTGGCCCTGGATGAGCTGATTCCGGATTCGGCCAACCAGCCCTATGACATGCGGACCGTGATCGAGCACGTTGTCGACGACGGCAACTTCCTGGAAATGCAGTCGCTGTATGCCCCGAACGTGATCATCGGGTACGGCCGCGTCGAAGGGCACACCGTCGGCATAGTCGCCAACCAGCCCATGCAGTTCGCCGGCACCCTGGACATTAACGCCTCGGAAAAGGCCGCCCGCTTTGTCCGCCACTGCGACGCCTTCAACATCCCCATCCTGACCTTGGTGGATGTCCCCGGCTTTTTGCCCGGCAAGGACCAGGAGTTCAACGGCATCATCCGCCGCGGCGCCAAACTGCTGTACGCGTATGCGGAAGCCACCGTGCCTAAGCTGACCGTCATCACCCGCAAGGCCTACGGCGGAGCCTACATTGTGATGGGCTCCAAGAAGCTGGGCGCCGACCTGAACCTCGCCTGGCCCACGGCCCAAATCGGCGTGATGGGCGCCCAGGGCGCGGTCAACATCCTCTACCGGCGCGATTTGGCTGCCGTTGCTGCCGCAGGCGGCGACGTCGAGGCCCGGCGGCAGGAGATCATTTCGCAGTACGAGGAAGAGCTGCTCAACCCGTACCAAGCTGCCGAACTCGGCTATGTCGACGCCGTGATCGCTCCCTCGGACACCCGCCTCCAAGTGGTCCGCGGCCTGCGCGCGCTCCGTGACAAGCGGGCGACCATGCCGCACAAGAAGCACGGGAACATTCCGCTATGAGCCGTTGGTTGGAAACCATGAACGCAACACACGCCCCGGAAGCCGCCGACCTCCAGCACCAGGATGCCGCCGGGCGGACACGTCCGCTGCTGACGGTGGCCAAGGGCAACCCCACGGCCGAAGAACTGGCCGCCCTGACCGCCGTCGTCGCTGCCCTGCAGGCCTCCGGGCCAGCCGGCGGCCCCTCAAGCCGCCCCCGTCGTGCCCGCCGACCGCTGCTGCGGCCGTTCGTCTCGCACGGGCCCGGTGCCTGGCGGCACACCTTCCGTTAATCTTTCCGGCGCTCCTCCCCTGCCGGCGCTCAGCGCGGATCCATGACCGTCCCGAGGAAGAGGGGCAGGCCCGTGGGCATGTGGATGATCTGGTAGAAAAACGGCCGGTTGAACGAAAGCTCCACCTCGGGTGGAGGCGGCATCGAACCGGCCAACATACCCAGCTCGGTGACGGCTGCGGCGACTGTCCCTTCTTCGCCGACGGCGATGTTGGCTTGCTGGGCCGCGCCGGTCACCGAAGCGTCCCGCTGGATGGCTTCCAGGTCGGGCTCCGGTCCGAAGGTCTCGGCAAGTCCCAGCCGACGCAGGATCGGCAGCAGGTCCTGTCGGTGGGTGTGGTTCCAGCGGGGCAGCTCCAGCAGGACCATGGCGTCGTCGGCGCTGTCCATGGCAGCCGCCACGTCCCGCAAGCCGGCCTCGTCCACGACCGGAGTGCCGTCGTCGGGCAGGATCAGTCGCATCACAAACCCGTCGTTGAAGGGCAGGTCCACGCCGTGCCAGCCGTTGCCGCGTGCGTACACCACCTGCCTTAAAGCTCCCATCATGGGTACCTGGACTGTCTCCCCCGCAGCCGTGGTGAAGCCGCCCTCCTCCGTCGACGCGGGATCGAAGGGTTGTTCCCAGGCAGCGGCGAAATAGACAGCATTAAGCAGAGTCAGGGTGTTCCCCGGGTCGAAAGTACCCGGAGCCTCCTTGATCCGGCCGCCCGTGTGGAGGGCCACCCAGGCATCGACGGCCTGCTGGGTCGCTGGATCCGAATAGTCCAGTGGAAAGACACCGGAGCCGTAATGCTCGGCCAGAACGCGCAGATAGTCTTCGCCGGTGGGTGTTTCTTCGTCCACGAACACACCGTTCGCCAGATGCAGCAGCGGCCGGGCGGGCGGCTTCTCCTCATCGACCGAGCCAGGATCGCCGTCGAACATTTCCCACTCTGCCAGCAGCCCGTTCATGGCACGGTCAAGATTCTGCCCCGGCAGCCCCAGGACCGAATCCATCTCCGCGGCCGTGGTGCTGCCGGCACCGGCCCGGAGCATGGCCAGGGCATAGAGCAAACTCACCGGGCTGGTGACCTGGTTCCGCCCCGGGGAAGCCGCCAACATGGCCGCTCCCAGTTTGAACGCCGAACGCTGCAGGGCGTCGATTTCGGCCGGATAGTCCTCCGCAGCCACGTCCGCCCTGGCCACACCGTCCGCAGCCAGCAGTTCCGGCGGCGCCGAACACCCGCCGAGCATCACGGCCGGCGCGAGCCCCAGGATTGCGAGTGCCGCCGTCGTCCTTTTGTGCATTTTGTTCTCCTCACTGTTGAGCCCAACCTATGGGCCGGCCACCTTTCAGGCCAGAGGCTGCCCACTACGATCCGATGACAAAGGAGTCCTGTGGCCGGCCCAGGTGGCACGCAGGGACCCCGGCAGCGGCCGCCGGCGTCGCGGGGCCGAGGGGTTGCCGGTAGGCTCTCCCTGTGACTGAGCAGACATCTGAACTGACCAAGACCCCGGAATCCGGGCGCACACCGTCCGCCATCGATGCCGTCGCGGACGCCTACACATCGGCATTGCTGGAGTTGGATCCATCGCTGGCAACCGCCCTGGGTATCCCCGGACATGAGACGGAATACCAGGACTACTCGCCTGCCGGTGCTGAGGCCTTCGCCGAAGTTACCCGGGAAGCGCTGCGGCGGCTGGAGGACCTGGAGCCGACCGACGAGGTGGACCGCGTCACCTTCGACGCGATGCACGAACGGCTGGGCCTTGAGCTGGAAATCCATGAGACCGGCTGGGATTTGGCCGACCTGAACAACATCGCTTCCCCTTCCCAGGACATCCGCGCCATCTTCGACCTGATGCCTACCAAGACCGTCGAGGACTGGAACAACATCGCCGGCCGCATGGCCAATGTCCCCGACGCCATCGCCGGCTACGTGTCGGCACTGCGGGAGGCCAAAGACCGCGGGCTGGTCGCCGCCAAGCGGCAGGTCCGGATCGTGATCGAGCAGGCCGGCGCCTACGCCGCCGAAGACGGTTTCTTCCAGACGCTGGCCCGGAATGCGGCGGCAGAAGAGGGCGAGCTGTCCCAGGACCTGCGCGCCCGGCTGGCCGAAGCTGCCGGAACTGCCGCGACTGCCTACGGGCAGCTGGCTGCGGTGCTTGAGGCCGAACTGCTCCCCGTGGCGCCGGAAAAGGACGCGGTTGGCCGCGAACGGTATGCCCTCATGTCGCGGCGCTTCCTGGGTTCGGCGGTGGACCTCGAAGCCACTTATGCCTGGGGTGTAGCTGAACTGGACCGGATCATCGCTGAGCAGGAAGCCGTGGCAGAACAGATCCAGCCCGGAGCCGGCATCGAGGAAGCCATGGCGCTGCTGGATGCTGACCCGAAGCGCCAGCTGCACGGCACCGACGAGCTGCAAGCATGGATGCAGCGCCTCTCGGACAAGGCCGTCGAGGAGCTGTCCGGCCACTTCGACATCCCCGAACCGATGCGCCGGCTGGAGTGCCTGATCGCCCCGACCCATGAGGGCGGCATCTACTACACGGGCCCCAGCGACGACTTCTCCCGGCCGGGCCGGATGTGGTGGTCGGTGCCGGAGGGCGAGGACAGCTTCACCACGTGGAAGGAAACCACCACCGTCTACCATGAGGGCGTTCCCGGCCACCACCTCCAGGTCGCGACGGCGACCTACCGCCGCGGGCTGCTGAACAACTGGCGGCGGAACATCTGCTGGGTGTCCGGCCACGGCGAAGGCTGGGCACTGTACGCCGAACGCCTGATGGACGAGCTGGGCTACTTGGCCGACCCGGGCGACCGGATGGGCATGCTCGACGCGCAGCGGATGCGCGCTGCCCGCGTGGTGTTCGACATCGGCGTCCACCTGGAACTTGAGATTCCTGAACGCTGGGGCTCCGGAACCTGGACCCCGGAGAAGGGCTACGAGTTCCTGCGCAAGAACATTGCCATCAGCAAGGGCCAACTGGACTTTGAGTTCACCCGGTACCTTGGGTGGCCGGGACAGGCCCCGTCCTACAAGCTTGGCCAGAAGCTCTGGGAGGAGATCCGCGACGAGCGGCGGCGCCGGGAAGGCGATGCCTTCGACATCAAGGCCTTTCACAGCCAAGCGCTGAACATCGGCTCGGTGGGACTGGACACCCTGCGGCGCGCGCTGCTGGGCGAGGAGCCTGTGACCCCAGGCAGCTGACCGCTCTGGAGCGCCTCGGCCGGCGCATAGCTGGTCGCCCGGCAAGCAGCCGTGCGCACTGGTCGGGCGAGCCCAGGCAAACAGGAGGGCCGATGCATCCCCCAACGGTGCACCGGCCCTCATCTGTGCCGGGCCACTTCGGCCCATCCGAGGGCGTACTCTCCGGCGGGAGAAGCTCCCGCGAGAATCGTACGGTCAGGCAACCGGACGCGGGGGCAACTGCGGCAATTCTTTACGCTCAGGTCACGGGGCGGAAACAGGCTAAGCAAGGTTTGCTTTTCGGCAACGGCTAGGCTTGGTCGGGTGACAGACCTTCGCCTGATTCTGGCCTCCGCCTCCCCCGCCCGTACCAAACTTCTGGCTGAAGCCGGCATCGCGCATGAGGTCCTCGTGTCGGATGTCGACGAAGATGCAGTCACGGCTACCTACGGCGTTACAGATCCGCACGACACCGCCCTCCTGCTGGCACGGGCCAAGGCCGAGGCCGTGGCTGCCCTCCCGGAGGCGGACGGGGCCTTGGTACTGGGCTGCGATTCGGTGTTCGAGCTCGACGGCGAACCGTACGGCAAACCGCACCAGCCTGAGGTTGCCCGCGAACGGCTGCACCGGATGAGCGGCCGCTACGGTGTGCTGCACACCGGCCACTGGCTGGTGGACAACCGCCCCACCGCCTTCGACTCGGACGAGACCACCGGCCAAGGCACGGACGACGCCGGATCGGGCGCCACCGTGGGCGCAGTCGCCTCCGCCGCCGTGCATTTCGCCCAGCTCTCCGGCGCGGAAATCGACGCGTACGTGGCCAGCGGCGAACCTCTGCACGTCGCCGGTTCCTTCACCATCGACTCGCTGGGGGGCGCCTTCATCGAGCGGGTCGACGGCGACCCGCACGCCGTCGTCGGTCTTTCCGTCTCCACGCTGCGCCGGCTGTTGGCGAGCGCCAACGTCCAGATCACTGACCTCTGGAATTGAGGGGCTGACGGTTTTGTAGGACTCCTACAAAGAACGGGCGCTTCACACGCAGAAACGGCATGGATCATGAGCGATTCCCGCAAAATCAGGCTAGGCTCCTCAAGGATAGAAGGAGCTTTGAATGACCCAGCGCATCACCAAGGTACTGATCGCCAACCGTG
>NZ_JBNHHB010000083.1:0-20920 GCF_059091905.1 Arthrobacter sp. Dra40 | reverse complement strand
ATTCGTCGATGGTGATCTTGCGTTCCTGCACGTCCAGACCGCGGTCCTTGGCCAGTTCGATCACCGAGGAGCGGGTCACGCCGTGCAGGATGTGGCCGTTCAGCTCGGGAGTGACCAGGCTGCCGTCCTTGAAAACGAAGAACACGTTCATGCCGCCGAGCTCTTCGATGGCGTTGTCGTTGAACTTGTCCAGGAACAGCACCTGCTGGCAGCCATTGGCTTCGGCCTCCAACTGCGCGGCCAGCGATGCGGCGTAGTTGCCGCCGCACTTGGCCTCGCCGGTGCCGCCTTCACCGGCGCGCGAATAGCGGTCGGACAGCCAGATGGAGACCGGCTTCAGCTCGCCGCCGAAGTAGTTGCCCGCCGGCGAAGCGATCACACGGTAGGACACCTCGTGGGCCGGCCGGACGCCCAAAAAGGCCTCGGTGGCGATCATGAACGGGCGCAGGTACAGCGCTTCGCCGTCGCCGGAGGGCACCCAGGCCTGGTCGGTGGTGACCAGCTGGCGCAGGGACTCGATGAACGTTTCCTCGGGCAGCTCCGGAAGGGCCAGCCGCCGCGCCGAGGTGTTCAGGCGGGCGGCGTTGGCCTCGGCCCGGAACGTCCAGACGGACCCGTCGGCGTGCCGGTAGGCCTTCAGGCCCTCGAAAATCTCCTGGCCGTAGTGCAGCACCGCGGCGGCCGGATCCATCATGATGGGCCCGTACGGCTCGATCCGCGCATTCGACCAGCTGCCCTTGCCGTCGGCGTCGACCTTATAGTCGACGACGGCGGTGTGGTCCGTGAAGTGCTTGCCAAAGCCCGGGTTCGCCAGAATGGCGGCGCGCTCCTCGGCACTCTTCGGACGGTCCGAGAGCTGCTGGGTGAATTCGAGGGTTTCAGTCATGTGTTCCTCCGCGGTGAGGGCACGCCCTTGTGCGTCAAATAAATGGTTTTGGTTAGTAACCGTTAACTACACTACTGCCAAAGCGGCGCTGATGGCATCGCCGATTTGAGCGGTGGTGCGGGCGGCGCTCCCCCGGGCCGCGACGTCGTCCTCCACCGCCTTTTGCACACGGGCGGCGGCATCCGCCAGGCCCAGGTGCTCCAGCAGCAGCGCAACGGACAAGATGGCCGCCGTGGGATCCGCCTTCTGCTGGCCGGCGATGTCCGGGGCAGAGCCATGGACCGGTTCGAACATCGACGGCGCGGTGCGGTCCATGTTGATATTGCCGGATGCCGCCAGCCCGATGCCGCCGGTGATTGCGGCGGCCAGGTCGGTGATGATGTCGCCGAACAGGTTGTCGGTGACGATCACGTCGAAGCGGGCCGGGTCGGTGACCATGAAGATGGTGGCCGCGTCGATGTGCAGGTAGTCGACGGCGACGTCCGGGAACTCGGCCCCAACGGTTTCCACCGTGCGCCGCCACAGGTGCCCGGCGTGGACCAGCACGTTGTGCTTGTGCACCAGGGTCAGCTTCTTGCGGCGGGCGGAGGCCCGGCGGAAGGCATCGCGGACCACACGTTCCACGCCGTGGGCGGTGTTGACCGAGACCTCGGTGGCGATTTCGTGCGGGGTGCCCACGCGGAGGGCGCCCCCGTTGCCCACGTAGGGCCCTTCGGTTCCTTCGCGGACCACGACGAAGTCCACCTCGCCGGGGTTGGCCAGCGGGCTGGGCACGCCGGGCAGCAGCTTGGCCGGGCGCAGATTGACATAGTGGTCCAGCGAGAAGCGCAGCTTGAGGAGCATCTCGCGCTCGATGATGCCGGACGGGATCCGCGTGTCGCCAGGGGCTGCGCCGACCGCGCCGAACAGGATCGCATCATGCTTGCGAAGCTGCTCCAGCGTCTCCTCCGGCAAGGTTTCGCCAGTGGCCAGCCAATGCTCGGCACCCAGCGGATACTCGGTCAGCTCGAAGGTGGCTCCGCCGTCGGCGGTGACCGCCTTGAGAACCTTTACTGCCTCGGCCAGGACCTCGGGCCCAATGCCGTCGCCGGGAATGACTGCCAAAGAGAATGCCTTCAGTGCTGCGCTCATGAAATAAGTCTAGGGAACGAGTCCACATTCTGGGCAAACCGTCCCAAAATGTGAACACCCTGCTGGGTTGCCCAGACGAGCCGACGGTTCACACCTGGGTCGCTCCCGCGGCGTCTACCCAGTCTCAGCCCTGGGCATGACGCGGGCGCCGGGACAGGCAGCATAAAGTCTTTGGTCATGGGCATGCACCACCGAATCTACCGCTGGCTCCAGGCCAACACCGGCAAGGTCGACCTGATCTCGATGCTGGCGGCGTTCGCCATCTTCCCGCTGTCCTATCTCGCCATGGGAACCATGGCACCCTTCATCCTGTCCGCCCTCCTGATCATTCCGCTGGCCTGGCGGCGCACGCGCCCGTGGGAGTCGGGAGCCGCCATGGCGGTTGCCGCGCTGCTCAATGTCGCCCTCCAGTCGGAACCTGTTCCGGCACACGTTTTTGTACTGGTGACGGTGTACTCGCTGGCAGCCTATGGCCCGCGGTGGGCGAGCCTGGGAGGGCTGTTGCTCGCGTTGCTGGGCGGTGCCCTGTACGTGGTGCGCTACATGATCACCGGTCCGCTCACCGCCGGCACCGCGCCGTTCTACCTGCTGGCGCTTGTGGCGATCGATGCCGTGGTGCTGGTCTGCTGGACCTTCGGCGACTTGGTGCGCAACCGCAGGCTCACGGTCCAGGCGCTGGAGGACCGCGCCCGCCGGCTGGAGGTTGAACGGCAGCAGGAGCGGGATCTGGCCGCCGCGGACGAGCGCAGCCACATTGCCCGCGAGATGCATGACATTGTGGCGCATTCGCTCTCCGTGATCATCACCCAGGCCGACGGCGCCCGGTACGCCAGCGCCGGGAACCCCGCCGTGGCAACCGAGACCCTGGCGACCATCGCGGACACCGGCAGGGGTTCGCTGCGCGACATGCGCCGGCTGCTGGGGGTGCTGCGCGCGGACGACGTCGCATCCACCCGGCCGCCGCCTACCTTGGCCGATGTCGAGACCCTGGTGGAGACCGTCCGCCGCTCCGGACTCACCGTGCGGCTGGAGCAAGCCGGCCAGCCCCGGCGGCTGATGCCGGCGGGCGCCGAGTTGACCGCTTACCGGGTGGTGCAGGAAAGCCTGACGAACGTGCTCAAGCACGCCGGTCCCGAGGCCTCCGCCGATGTGCGGCTGCAATGGAACGGCCGCGGCCTGGAACTGCAGATTGACGACGACGGGCGGGGCGCCGCCGCCGATCCCGCCACCGCCGGCAGCCGGCAGGGTTTGGCCGGCATGGCCGAACGGCTGGCGCTTTACGATGGAACCCTGGAGGCCGCCCCCCGCACCGGCGGCGGATTCCGCGTCCGCGCCTTCATCCCCTACACCGAAGCATGAGTCCGGCACCCGGTGGATCAGTCGTGGCCGGGCCCGCGGGGGCGAGGCGCGCCCCGGACGGGCTGATGCCGGAGCGACTAAAAGCAGGATGCGTGCCACGCCTTTCAGCGTGCCCCAAACCCTTAACAGAAAGTTGCCGATGACCGACTCCCCTATCCGCGTTGCCTTGGTGGATGACCAGCAGCTGGTCCGCGGCGGCTTCAAAATGCTGATCAACTCCCAGCCCGACCTTGACGTGGTGGCAGAGGCCGGCGATGGCCGCGAAGCGGTGAGCGTGCTCGCGAAGGTGCGCGCCGACGTCGTACTCATGGATGTGCGCATGCCGGGCATGGACGGGATTGAGGCGACCGCCAGCCTGCTGTCCGCCGCGGCCGCGCAGCCGAACGGCTCGGACCGCGCCGGGCTGAAGGTGGTGGTGCTGACCACGTTCGACCTGGACGAATACGCGCTCGCTGCCATCCAGGCCGGAGCCAGCGGGTTCCTGCTCAAGGATGCGCCGCCGGAGGAGCTGCTCGAGGCCATCCGCACCGTCTACAGGGGCGATGCCGTCATTGCCCCCTCGACCACGCGCCGGCTTCTGGACCACGTGGCGCCGCTGCTGCGTGCCCCCAGCCCCGCGGCGAGCCGGAATCATCAGGCGGTCGGGACGCTCACCGCCCGCGAACGCGAAGTGTTCACGCTCATCGCCCAGGGGCTGTCCAATCCCGAGATTGCCGCGCAGCTGTTCCTGTCCGAAGCGACGGTGAAGACCCACGTCGGGCACATCCTGGCCAAACTCGGCGCCCGCGACCGGGTGCAGGCCGTGCTGATCGCCTATGAAACCGGGGTTGTCACGCCGTAACCCCCCGGCGGTCTCCCGGCCGTCCTGGCGGTTGTCCTACCGGTTGTCCTATCGGTGGTTTTATAGGTGGTCCCTCGGGGCCGGCCGCCTGGTGGCCGGCGGTCCCGTTGGCTGCCCACCCGGTTCACCGCCTGGAAGGCCCATGCAGTTTCGTTGCCGCCGAAGAGCGGCCTGTTCCGGTTCGGGCCGCGGGAAAAGCCGCGGCGAGCATCGACTGCGCGTCCGGCCGGAGCGCGGACAGACCCTTGCCAAAGATTAATAAGCACGCTTAGGTTAAAACGTGAAGGGCCGCAGGGGTTACGCCCAACATGGGTGGCCAGACCCTCCAACGACAACGATCGAAACCAAGGAGAAACCATGCTCGCCCAAGAACAACTCAACGACCTGCTGAGCCGGGGCGGAAACGTCCTCTCTTCCGACGGAGAAAAAATCGGCTCCATCGGGCAGGTCTACGCCGACGACGATAGCGGCCAGCCCACCTGGGTCACGGCCAAGACCGGCTTGTTCGGCTCCTCTGAATCATTCGTCCCGCTCGAAGCCGCCAGCATCCAGGGCAACGACATCCTGGTCCCCTACTCCAAGGAACAGGTCAAAGACGCCCCCAGGGTGGACGTAGACGGCTACCTTGAGCCTGCCGAGGAAGACAGGCTTTACCAGCACTATCAGCTGGGCGGCGGGCGGACTTCCACCGACGCCACGACGGGCCGGGACACCGACTACACGGCCGCGGCCGGCACCCGCACCGGCACCGACCGCCGCGACACCGGGGACGCGCGGGGCACGGTGGGCCATGACACCTCCGGTCCCACGACCGACGACGCGATGACCCGCTCCGAGGAGCGCCTGCATGTTGGCACGGAGCGGCAGGCAACCGGCCGGGCCAGGCTGCGCAAGTACGTCGTGACCGAGAATGTCACCCAAACCGTGCCGGTGCAGCGCGAGGAAGTGCGCATTGAACGCGAACCGATCACCGACGCCAACCGCGGTGACGCCATGTCCGGCCCCGAGCTCAGCGAGGAAGAGCACGAGGTCACCCTTCACGAGGAACGGCCCGTAGTGGAGAAAGAGACCGTTCCCGTGGAACGCGTACGGCTCGAAAAGGACACAATCACCGATCAGGCAACTGTCGACGAGGAAGTCCGCAAGGAACAGATCGAGACCGACGGCACCGACGACACCCGACGTCGTTAGCGGCGGCTTGCCCCTGTCGGGCAGACGCAAGGCCGATAAGAAGGCCCGGGGCGGGGAACACTCCCCCGCCCCGGCCTTCGCTCGTTCCAGGCGCGCCGGCATCCGTCCTACGCCACCGGGTCTGACAAGCCGCGGGCGCGCGCAAGGTGGGGCTCGCCGCGCCGCTTCGTAGAGCTATAGTTTGCCGTCGGCGAAGGAGTCGAAGATTCGTCGGGTCGTGGCATCCATGGGCAGCATGTACTGGCCGTCGGCGCTATAGCCGAATCCGGGCTCCGGAACTGCGCGACCGACCTTGGCCGGCGTGGTCTTGTAGACCCACGCTCCCAGCGTCAGCGCCTGCTCCGCACTCAAATTGGTTTCCACCACCGGATCGGCGGCGGAGAGCAAGTCCACCAGTCCGGCCGGCCCGCTCATCTTGGCCAGTGCAGCGAATCCCAGCAGCAGCACGCCCTGGTGGGCGGAGCGGCCGAAGTCGCCGTTGTTCAGGGTTTTCCGCTCCCGGGCATAGTCCAGCGCGGTTTCGCCGTCCAGTTTGCTCTTGCCCGCCTTGACGTCAAGCACCGGGATTGGGGCGTCGACGGTGACCCCGCCTATTTCATCGACCATTTTTTCGAAGCCCTTGAAGCCGGTGAGGATGTAGCCCTCCACCTTCAGGCCTGTCACGTCCGCCACGACCTTCTGCTGTGCCTTTGGCCCGCCCCGCATCATCGCGGCGTTGATCTTCGCCTGCCCGCCGCCTGGCATGTCCACCCAGAAGTCACGCGGAATGCCCAGGATGCCGCCTCCGCCCTTGCCGTCCACGCCGATCACCTGAAGGGCATCGGCCCGGGCTTCGCGGACCTTCTCGCCCTTGCTCTTCTGCGCGTCGGAACCGATGACCAGGACGTGGCGTTTGCCGCCCAGAACGGTTTTGCCGACGTCGAGCGACGGCCACCAGCCACCCACCGCCGTCCAGGTTCCGTCCTCGTCGACGGCGAGGGTCACGTCGTCGCCGGAGGTCAGGACGGCCATGTCCTGTCCGTTCCATTCGCCGATCGCGGCTTTGACAGTGGTTTTGGCTTCGACCGGGGTCCGGTCGGCGAGCGCACCGGCAGTCATCTTGTTGGCTGCGACGTCGCCGCCCTCGTAGATGGCCCTGGCCAGCTTGGCCAGAGCTGCGGGCATCTTGCCGGTTTCCACAACGGTCGAACTGGGAGTTGGGGTTGCCGAATGCAGCGGACGGGCCTGCTCGTCCTTGGGCGAGCATCCGGTCAGGACAAGCAGGGAGATGAGCGGGAGCGTGGCGAGTCGGGCTAGCTTCATGTCTCCATGTTCCCGCCTGCACGACGGCGGCGCAAAGGTTTCACCTCTTGAGCTGCGGTGCCTGCACGAAGTTGCTCCTTTTCGCGGACAAACCGCGGGGCGAAGTCACCCCTTCGCCTTGAGATCAGCCGCTATGCCGGTCGATCCCGATCACAACAGCCGACCTCGGCTTTCGACCTAGACATTCCCGGTGCCGGCCCGCCGGCCAGACCCGCGCGGGCCCACCGAGGGGGGCTCGCCTGCCGGCGTTTGTCCACCCTGGGTATGAGCGGGCCGGCCGCGAAGACCAGACCGGCGGCGGATCCGGAGCGGGGCGCTGTTTCCCTAGCGTAGGAGTATGACCACAAGAACCGAGCACTCAATGTCCGGCGCTGCCCCGGACCACACCGTCCCGGCGGCCGCGGCGCGCGGCCTGAACAAGACCTACGGCACCGGCGAGACCCGCGTGCACGCGCTGAAAGACGTTGACGCAAGCTTCGAGGCCGGCACCTTCACCGCCATCATGGGCCCGTCCGGGTCCGGCAAATCCACCTTGATGCATTGCCTGGCCGGGCTGGACACCGCCGATTCGGGCACGATCCGCATCGGCGGAACCGAGATCACGTCCCTGAACGACGCCCAGATGACCAAGCTGCGCCGCGAACGCGTGGGCTTCGTGTTCCAGGCATTCAACCTGGTGCCCACACTGACCGCAAAGCAGAACATCACGCTGCCAATCTCGCTGGCCAATGGCGCGGTGGACAACGAGTGGTTCGCCTATGTGACCTCCACGCTGGGCTTGACGGACCGGTTGGCACACCGCCCCCATGAGCTTTCCGGCGGCCAGCAGCAGCGGGTGGCCGTGGCCCGGGCGCTGTTGACCCGACCGGATGTGGTGTTCGGCGACGAGCCCACCGGCAACTTGGACTCCAAAGTCGGCGCCGAGGTGCTCTCGCTGCTGCGCCGGTCCTCCCAGGAGATGGGCCAGTCCATCATCATGGTCACGCACGACCCGGTAGCCGCCTCGTATGCGGACCGCGTGGTGCTGATGAACGACGGCGCCCTGGTCGGCGAGCTGGACCGGCCGGACACCGACACGATCCTGGCCGCCCTGGCCAAGCTGGGGGCCTGAGCCATGCTGCAGGTAGCACGTGCCCAGGTGCGGCAGCACGCACGGCGGTTCATCGCCGTCGGACTGGCCGTGGTGATGGCGGTGGGCTTCCTGACCGCCACGCTGATGGTCAATGCCTCAACGGAAGCCTCCCTGGGCAACAGCATCGGCGCCGGCTTCAGGAATGCCGATCTGGTGGTGGCCGGCGCGCCGGAGCAGCCGCTCGAGGCCGCGGCCGTTGCGGCGGTTTTCGGTGCCGAGGGCGCTGGCGAAGTGTATGCGCAGGAGTCGACGTGGATCGCCTTCGGTTCCCCGGCCGACGCCGGGTACGGCGCGCTGCAGAACACCGCGCCGGCCGGACTTGACAACCTTGACCTGACGGACGGGTCGCTGCCCGGGGACGGTGAAGTGGCCGTGGACGCCGGGACCGCTGACAAGCGGGGCCTAGCGGTCGGCGACACGCTGCAGCTGGCACCTGCTGCCGGAATGGTGGCGGCCGAGGACATCGCCGCTGCCGGCACCGGACTGACTGTTTCCGGCATCGTGAAGCCGTCCACGGATCCGTTCATGATGGGCCAGCCGCAGTTCTTCGCCCCCGGTGCCCTGGTACAGCAGCTGGCCGGCGAGGCAGGGCCGCAGCTGCACAACATTCAGGTCGGCCTGGCCCCGGGAGCAGAGACAGCGGCCGTACAGGACTCGGTGGCCGACGCGCTGGCGCAGGCCGGTTTCGGCGACGCCGTCGTGAACACTGCCGCCGAGCAGACCAAGGCGGTGGTCGCCGGATTCACCGGCGGCAGCGACCAGCTGACAATTGTGCTGCTGGCGTTTGCACTGGTGGCTCTGCTGGTCGCGGCCCTGGTGGTGTCCAACACCTTCGCCGTGCTGATTGCCCAGCGGACCCGCGAGCTGGCGCTGCTGCGCTGCATCGGAGCGGACCGGCGGCAGATCCGTCGCTCCGTGCTGGCCGAGTCGCTGCTGGTCGGCGTCGGCGCCTCCGTGCTGGGCGTACTGGGCGCAGTGGCCCTGATGGCCGGTTTGATCGCCGTCCTGCAGGCACAGCCGGACACCGGGTTCGCAGCACTGGCCGTCCCGCCGACGGCCATCGCCGTCGGGCTGGTGACGGGGACGCTGATGACCGTGCTGGCAGCGCTCGCGCCGGCCCGCGCCGCCACCCGGGTAGCCCCGCTGGCTGCCCTGCGGCCGGCCGACGACGCACGCGCCGGCAACCGCAAAGGCAAGGTCCGGCTCGCGCTCGGCGTCGCGCTCACGGTGGGCGGCGCCGTCGTACTGGCTGTGGGGGCGGTGACGGCGAACCTGCTGATTGCCCTGCCGGGCGGCATGCTCTCCTTCATCGGCCTGCTGCTGTGCGCCACCCTCTTCGTGCCGCCACTGGTCACCGCCGTCGGGGTCCTGGCCAAGCCTGCGGGCGTCCCGGGCCGGCTGGCCGCCATCAACGCGGTGCGCAACCCGGGACGGACCTCGGCCACGGCAACTGCGCTGCTGATCGGCGTCACGCTGGTGGCGATGATGATGACCGGCGCGCAGACCTCCCGGACCGCCTTCGACAACCAGTTGGGTGCGGAGTATCCGGTGGACCTGGCCGTCGGGAACCTGACCCTGGGCGGGGAACCGCTGGACGCCTCTGCCGCCACTACTGTCCTCACCTACGACGGCGTCGCTGCCGCCGGCTTGATCACGAACGGCGGCTTCGCCGACGTGCACGGTCAGCGAACCGGGGTGTACCAGCTCGCGCCGGAGCAGACCGGGCTTCTGCAGGACGCATCGCTGGAGCTGGATCAGGACACCGCGCTGATGCCGCAGGGTTCGGGTCTGGAGACGCTGACCGTGACCGGCAGCCGAGGGTCGAAGGAGCTGACCGTCGTCGAGGCGGACAGCTTCACCCTGCCGCCGCTGATCTCCTCCGCCGTGGCAGCGGAGATCGGTGTGCCGGAACTGCCGGCCGCCGGCTCCGAGGACTACTACTCCGCGCTGCCGCAGTTGTGGGTATCCGTGGACCGGGAGCTGGACACCGCCGCGCTGCTGGAGCTGCGGACCGGGCTCGCCGCGGCACTGGACGTGAACGAGTACCAGGTTTCAGGTGCCGCGGTAGAACGTGCCGCGTTCAACCAGGTGATCGATGTGCTGCTGCTGGTGGTCACCGGGCTGCTGGCCGTGGCGGTGCTGATCGCGCTGGTCGGCGTGGCCAACACGCTCTCGCTCTCGGTGCTGGAGCGTACGCAGGAGTCCTCGCTGCTGCGTGCGCTGGGGCTGACCACGTCGCAGCTGCGCGGGATGCTCGCCCTGGAGGCTGTACTGATCGCCGGCGTCGCCGCGCTGATCGGCTCGGTGCTCGGCGCGGTGTACGGCTGGCTGGGCGCGCAGTCAGCCCTCGGGGCGTTCGCCACGGTGGTGCCGGATGTGCCGTGGCTGCAACTGCTCGCCGTGCTGGCGGTGGCAGTGGTGGCCGGCCTGCTGGCTTCCGTGATGCCGGCCCGCCGCGCCGCCCGCCTCTCCCCCGTGGAAGGCCTGGCCACGGTCTAGCGCGGGCGGCGGTCCAGCGCTGGCGGCGGTCCAGCACGGGCGCCGGTCCCGCCTGGCCCGAACGACCGATCAGCAGGTGCTTTCCCAGTGCCGGGAGGGCACCTGCTGTGTTGCGCCAGGCTTGCTGCCTATTTAGCCCATTCGGTCTGCATCTGCGCAACGGGATGGATGTTCACCATCTTCACGCCCTCCGTCGTGGTGGCGGCGAACTCGTGCCAGGCGTAGGCCGGAATGACGATCACCGTCTCCGCGCCGGCGTGGCCGGACTGGCCGTCGATCCTGAAGTCGATCTCGCCGTCGAGCAGTACGAAGATTTCCTCGTAGGGATGGCGATGGCGTTCGGCCCCGCGGAGTTCACGAAAAAGGATGCGTGCGCACCGTGTTCGTTCCCGTGGAAGACGGCGGCGCCCGTGGCAGGGCGCAGGCTGGCAAGGGACAGGGACTTGTACGTCATCAGGGAGTCCTTCCGCTGCAGGAGTGACCGACACTCTACAAGCTGCACGACCGCAGGCCCAGCGTGGGGCATTTCGGCTGTCTGCTGTCCCGCAGGTGGCCGTGGCGCAGACATCGTCGGAACCGGGTGCTACGTTGACCGGACACCAGCGACTCATGATGCGGACGGAGGCCGGGCATGAGCGGTACCACCACAACGGAAAAGCAACCGGAGTTGAAGCGGGTCATTGGCCCCAAGCTTCTGCTGCTGTTTATCGTGGGCGACATCCTGGGCACGGGCGTTTATGCGCTGACCGGACAAGTGGCCGGCGAGGTGGGTGGAGCAGCATGGGCTCCCCTCCTGCTGGCGTTCGTCGTCGCCACCATCACCGCCTTCTCCTACCTGGAGCTGGTGACCAAGTACCCGCAGGCCGCGGGCGCCGCCCTGTATGCGCACAAGGCATTCGGCGTTCATTTCCTGACGTTCCTGGTGGCGTTCGCGGTGCTCAGTTCCGGCATTACGTCTGCCTCCACCGCCGCCAAGTTCCTGGGTGAAAACTTCATCGCCGGGTTCAAGCTCGACTGGGACCAGTCCGGCGTGACCTGGGTAGCGATCGTCTTCATGGCCGTCCTGGCAGGGATCAACTTCCGCGGCGTCAGCGAGTCGGTGAAGTTTAACGTGGTCCTGACACTCGTGGAGTTCACCGGCCTGCTGATCGTGATTTTCATCGGCTTCTGGGCCATGAGCCAGGGCAACGTCGACTTCAGCCGGGTGATGGTGTTCGAGACCTCGCAGGACAAGGGTGTTTTCCTGGCCATCACCGCCGCTACCTCGCTGGCCTTCTTCTCGTTCGTGGGTTTCGAAGATTCGGTCAACATGGCCGAAGAAACCAAGGACCCGGTCACCACGTTCCCGAAGGTGATGCTGACCGGCTTGGGCATCACCGTGATTGTGTACGTGCTGGTCTCCATCACGGCGGTGGCGATTGTTCCCATCGGCCAGCTGTCTGAGAGTCCCACGCCGCTGCTGGAAGTCGTCTCGGTCGGCGCGCCCGGCCTGCCGGTGGACGTGATCTATCCGTTCCTGTCCATGGTCGCCGTCGCCAACACCGCGCTGATCAACATGCTGATGGCCAGTCGATTGCTCTACGGAATGGCACGCCAGGACGTGCTGCCGCGCTTCCTGGGCAAGGTCCATCCCAACCGCCGCTCACCCTGGGCCTCAATCATCTTCACCACGCTCATCGCGTTCGTCCTGATCTTCGTGGTCACCAACCTGATGGGCGCCGACACGGTCACCGCGCTCGGCGGCACCACCGCTTTGCTGCTGCTGGGAGTCTTCACGGTCGTGAATCTGGCCGTGCTGGTATTGCGCCGCAAGCCGGTCGACCGCAAGCACTTCAAGACTCCGACCGCGCTGCCCTACCTGGGGATGCTGACCTGCCTCTTCCTGGTCGGCCCATGGGCGCAGGATCCCATCGAATACCAGATTGCCGGCCTGATGATCGGCCTCGGCGTGCTGCTCTGGCTGCTCACCTGGCTCTGGAACCGCGGCGCCCGCGGCAAGAAGACCGGATTCCGGCACCCGGAGGAATTGGCTGACTGATTCGTACCCCGACCGGGTAAGGACAGTTGTGAAACAACGACGGCGGAGGCCGGCAAGGTGACGGGCGCCGGCAGGAAGGAAGATATGGCTACTGGCAAACAGCGGACAGGGACACTCAATCAGGAAGACCTGGCTGCCTACTTGGACTACCATTTGGTGGGCTCGGCTGCCGGCGTGCAATTGGTCGACGCGGTCCGCCAAGCGTGGGCGGGAAAGCCGGAGGAGGCGGAGTTCCGGAAACTGCGCGAGGAACTTGCAGCAGAGCGCAAGGAACTGAAGGCCTTGCATCGCAGCTTCGGCTTCCCCCGCAACAAACTCAAGCAGCTCGGCGCCATGGCCGGTGCCCTCGCGAGCAAGGTCAATCCGATGAACCTGTCGCGCGCTTCCCGCGGCGTGGGGGCGCAGATGGAACTGGAATCGCTGCTGTCCGCACTACGAGGCAAGCAGTGCATGTGGCAGGTCCTGACCGTCCTCGCGCCCCGGGACCACCGATTGGACGCCACGCGCTTTCAGGAGCTGGAGGCACATGCCGTTGACCAGCAGAAGCGGGTGGGGCGCATCATGACCTCAAGCGCAGTCCAACGCTTCCTGCCTGAAGACTAGGGCTACTCCGCCGGTTCCTCGTACTTCGGGAAAATCGGCGTAGGCGCCGGCAGGGAAGTGCCCGGCACCAGAGCCTTGCCGATGGCAGCGAAATTGCGGTCGCCGTCGTCGTGCTGGCCCAGCACATCCAGCAGCTTGCCGGCTGCATTGGGCATGACCGGCTGGATCAGGATGGATACGATGCGCAGCACCTCGAGCGTCACGTAAAGCACGGTCTGCATCCGCTCCACATCGGTCTTGCGCAGCACCCAGGGAGCCTGTTCGGCGAAGTACGCGTTGGTGTCACCGAGCAGATTCCAGATGGCTTCCAGCGATCCGTGGAAATCCTGCACCTCGTACGCTGCCCGGGACTTCTCCAGGAGGCGTTCGGCCCGTGCCAGCAGTTCGTGGTCTTCGGGGGCGAGCGTGCCAGGCTGCGGGACCTTGCCGTCGCAGTTCTTGGCCACCATGGACAGCGACCTCTGGGCGAGATTTCCCAGGTTGTTGGCCAGGTCCGCGTTCATCCGGCCGACCACGGCGTCGTGGTTGTAGGACCCGTCGGCGCCGAAGGGCACCTCGCGCAGCAGGAAGAAGCGCACCTGGTCCAGGCCGTACTGCGCCACCCAGTCGGCGGGAGCCACCACGTTGCCCAAAGACTTGGACATCTTGACGCCGTTGTTGTGCAGGAATCCGTGGATCATCACGCGCTTGGGCAGCTCCAGCCCGGCGGACATCAGGAACGCGGGCCAGTAGACGGCGTGGAAGCGGGAGATGTCCTTGCCGATCACATGGACATCGGCGGGCCAGAACTTCTTGAACGACTCAGCTTCCGTGTCCGGGTAGCCGACGCCGGTGAGGTAGTTGGTCAGCGCGTCCACCCACACGTACATGACGTGCTTGTCGTTGCCCGGGACCGGGACGCCCCAGTCGAACGTGGTGCGGGAGATGGACAGGTCCTCCAGGCCGCTCTTGACGAAACTGATGAC
This sequence comes from Arthrobacter sp. Dra40, assembly GCF_059091905.1. NCBI lineage: Bacteria > Bacillati > Actinomycetota > Actinomycetes > Micrococcales > Micrococcaceae > Arthrobacter > Arthrobacter sp. Dra40. The sequence continues at coordinate 6,973 of NZ_JBNHHB010000083.1, read as the reverse complement.
CTCGTTAAAGCGGCTGCGCGGCGCGCCGAAGTCGGGGTGCTCCTCGTAGAGCTTGAGCAGTTTGTCCTGGTAATTGGAGAGCCGGAAAAAGTAGCTCTCCTCCTCGGTCCAGGTCAGCTCGGTGTCCGTCTGGACGGAGTAGCGCTTGCCGTCTTCCCGCAGCTCGGTCTCATCCTCCGCGTAGTACGCCTCGTCGCGGACGGAGTACCAGCCCTCGTACTTGCCCAGGTAGATGTCCCCGGCCTCCTCCATCTTCTTCCAGATGGCTTGGGACGCCGCGTAGTGGTCCGCGTCGGTGGTGCGGATGAACCGGTCGTAGGAGATCTCCAGCACCTGGTGGGCCGCCTTGTAGGCGGCAGTGTTGCGGTCCACCAGTTCCATGGGCGTGATGCCTTCCTTGGCGGCAGTCTGAGCGATCTTCATGCCGTGCTCGTCGGTGCCCGTCAGGAACATCACGTCGTAGCCGTCCAACCGCTTGAAACGTGCCATCGCATCCGTCGCAATGTACTCGTAGGCATGGCCGATGTGCGGCACGCCGTTGGGGTACGTGATTGCCGTGGTGATGTAGAACGGGGGCTTGGGCTCAGATGCGGTCACTCTATGAAATTACCCTCTGGGTTCGGCGGTTGTCGAAATGCGCAACGCAGCGTGAGGCGGGGGTGGAGTCGGGCGGTGCACCGGGCGGCGTCCGGCAGTGCGCGGAGCTGGTGCCCGGCGGTCCCAGGGGCGCCTGTCCGGCAGTGCGCGGAGCTTGTGCCCGGCGGCGCGCGGAGCTGGTGCCCGGCGGTGCCAGGGGCGCCTGTCCGGCAGTGCGCGGAGCTGGTGCCCTGCGGTGCCAGGGGCGCCTGTCCGGCAGTGCGCGGAGCTGGTGCCCTGCGGTGCCAGGGGCGCCTGTCCGGCAGTGCGCGGAGCTGGTGCCCTGCGGCCCGCGGAGCTGGTGCCCTGCGGCCCGTCCTTCACTGCTGCCCAGGTCGTGCCTTCTGTGCTGCGGTGCACCGTCGTCCCGTTTATCCACAGATGCAGCGCTTGGATCGACGAAGGCGACGGCCTCAGGCAAATTGTTGGCATGACTTCCCCACTGACGCCGGGTCCGGTGGACATCCCGCCTGGCCAACTCAAGACGTTTTCCGAACTGCGTCGGCAAGGTTTCGAAGAAAGCGCCATCAAAGCCGCGCTGCAGGAACGGAAGATCTGCAGAATCCGTCACGGGGTTTACGTTTCCGCCTCGTTTTGGCGCACCCAGCAGACTTGGGAACGCAACATCTGGGTTGTGCGTGCCCATCACCTGACAGCGAGGTCACCGCTGGTCTACAGCCATGTCTCAGCGGCCCGGCTCTGGGGCTTTGACGTTTGGAGCGCGCCGACGGAAATCCATGTAGCCCAGTGGACGCGCCATGGCGACAATTCAGGCGGAGTGGTGCGACACAAGGTCACGATTCCAGATTCCCAATTGGCCGTGAAAGACGGTCTCTGCTTGACGACCAAGGAACGTACAGTCGTTGACTGCGCCAAGCTTCTGCCGTTTGAGCTGGCAACTGTCATTGCCGATTCCGCGCTTGGTGCCGGAGCCGACCCGGAAGGTATTCGGGCCATCATTGAGAATCAGACCGGATTCCGGCACATCAGCAATGCGCGACGCGTGATGGCGGCTGCGAACGGATTGAGCGAGTCTCCCGGTGAAACCAGACTTCGGCTGAAGGTGATCAGCTGGGGTTTCCCGCCGCCTGCCTTGCAACATGAGATCAAAACGACCAGGGGTCGGTATCGGGCGGACTTGGCGTGGCCGGAACTCAAATTGATCTTTGAGTTCGACGGCGACATGAAATACAACGGCCGAGGATCCACGGACTCCGTGCTCCTGGAGGAGCGGAAACGGGAAACGGTGCTCATGGAGAACGGCTGGAACTTCGTCCGCGTCCGCTGGGCGGACCTGGACGACACAACCTTGAGGAGCCGACTGGTCCAGGCCTACAACAAGGCCTTGGCGGCGAGCCGGACTGCGGCCTAGTTGGTAGCAGCCCATCGGGTAACTCCTGATCGCCCATCTTCCCATCATCTTTTTTCCACCGCACCGGGCAGGGTAAATCCTTGAAGGCAGGGTGCATTGACCCTGCCTTCACAGTTTTTCCCTGCCCTCAGGCGGCCGCGGATTAGGGGCGGCAATCCGGTGCCCGAGTCAGGGGCTCCCACCACCGGTGCACCGGACGCCAGCCGCGGCCTTTACACGGCGGAGGGCGCAGGATAGGGGCGGCAATCCGGTGCCCAAGGCAGGGGCTCCCACCACCGGTGCACCGGACGCCAGCCGCGGCCTTTACGCCGGCGGAGGGCGCGGGAGAGGGGCGGCATTCCGGTGCCCGCGGCAGGGGCTACAACCGGCCACCCGGTGCCCACGGCAGGGGCTACAACCGGCCACCCGGTGCCCACGGCAGGGACTACAACCGCTGGACCCGGGCAGCCGCGGCCCTTCAGGCAGGTGGCGCGGAGGAAAATTACGCCGCAGCCGTCGCCGTCGGCGGGCTTAGTTCATCCGGGTGCTGCTGTCGGCAGCCTTGATCAGTTCCTGGTCGTGGGAGGCCACCAGCACGGCGATGCCGTCCTGGGTGGTGTCCTTGAGGATGTGGATGATCTTGTTGGCCTGCTCGCGGTCCAGGTTGGCGGTGGGCTCGTCCACGACCAGGACCTTGGTGCCCAGGATCAGGGCACGGGCAATGGCCACGCGCTGGCGTTCACCGCCGGAGAGCTGGCCGGGACGGTGGCGCATGCGGCGTCCCAGTCCAACCAAGTCCAGCAGGTCCTTGGCCATCTCGGTGCGCTCTTCCACCTTGCCGTCGGGCACGGCCGGCAGCAGGACGTTCTCCAAAGCGCTCATACCGTCGATCAGGGCGCCGCCTTGGTCGACGTATCCGATCAGCGCGCGGCGGCGGTCGGAGATCTGGTCGTCGTCCATGGTGCTGAGGGCATCGCCCTGCCAGAGCACCTCGCCGGACGTGGGCTGCTGCAGGCCCGCGGCCACGGTGAGGATGCTGGTCTTGCCGGAGCCGCTGCGGCCGGCCAGGCAGTGCATGGTGCCGGCTTCCAGGCCCAGATCGAAGTCCTGGGCAATGACCAGCGGCTCGGCACCGCCGTCGTACCGGATGGTGATGCCCTGCAGCTCCACCGGCATGGCGTGGTCGGCGGTGCGCTCCTTGGTGGCGGCGCGGGTCAGGGGTTCTTCAATCATTTCCGGGTCCTTGTCATCAATACAAACCAGACGAGCACAGCCACAATGCCTGCGGCAGCAGCCCACACGGCCGTATGCGGTGCGATAAACAGTGAGGTCACGACGGCGCCGATGATCGCCAACGGCAGCGCGACAGCGGCCGTGATGCCGGCCTCGCCGCGGCGGGCCTGCAGCAGCAGCGTCGGCGTCCAGCCCATGGCGCTCAGGATGGCGAACTGCTCGCGCTTGCGGCGGGCTTCAAACCGGGTGGTCATCAGCGCCAGCAACAGCGCGGTGATGACACCGAGCAGCGCCAGCGCGATGTTCAGGCCGCTGAGCTGCGAGGCCGCCAGCGAACCAAGCGCCGTGCTGCCGGCAGCCCGCGGGATGTCCGCCAGGACCGCCACCAGGGCTCCGGCGGCGGCGCCGAGCACCGCTACGGCCAGCGCGATGGCCACCGTGTTGAACCGGTTGGTGCTCAACTGCCGGGCGGCGAACTGCAGCGGGGTCTTCACCGACGGAACGCCGGCTGCCCCGGACGGTTCGGCCTCAGTCGCCGGGTGCGGCTTTAGCATGGCGGCGGAGATGAAGGCGGCCGCAACGTAGACCACCAGCGCAATCAGCGATACCCAGAGGGTCACCGCACTGCGGCTGATGGCGCTGGCCACGATCGCGACCACCAGCACGGCCACACCGCCCACCAGCAGCTCTTCCAGGAACCAGGAACGGATCCGGCGCCGGTTCCAGCCCATGGCCCGCAGCGTCACCGCTTCGGTCCGGCGGGAGCGGGTGAAGGCCACCGCACTGGCTGCCGTCAGCAGTGCGGCGCCGCCGACGGTCAGGGCCAGCAGCGCTGCGCTGGAGGCACTCAGGGCGCCCTGGACCTCGCCGGCTGCGCCCTGGCGGACCCAGGACTGCTGCACGGTGCCGAGGTCGCTGACCGAGCCGGTGGCGTCCTTGTAGTAGTCGGGCACGTAGATGGACACGTCTTCGCGGGCAGAACCGGCCACCACCTGGGTCTGCAGTCCGAGGTCCTCAATGGCGGCGGCAACGGTGTTGATTTGATCCTCGGCGTCGGCCCAGGAACCCGCGGCATCCACGCGGACGCGCACGGCGTCGATGACCGGTTCCTCGGCGCTGGTGCCGCGGACGGCAGCCAGTCCGGCGAAGTCGGTGATGGCACCGGCGGACTGCACGGACAAGCCGGCGCCGCTGAGGCCCGGCTTCATCACCGTGTCGTCGACATTGTTGCCCTCGGCGTCCTTGGTGATGGTCACCGGCGTCGGGTCGTATCCGCCCAGCGGCAGGTAGTTCACATCGCCGGCCGCCTCGCGCACGGCGGAAGCGTCGAAGGTCCCGTAGACGAAGGGCAAAGGCGTGGCGGATTCGCTGGCGGAGTCCACGGTGGTCCGGTAGGACTGCTCTTCCACCGGTTCGCGCTGGCTCTGGTCCGGTTCGAGCTGCCACTGGAGGGTCTTCTCCGGCAGCTTGTTGACCTGGATCCAGCCTTGCGGCGTGGCGGTCTGCTCGGCGCTGCCGTTGCTGGCGGCGTCACCGTGGACAAACTCCGGGTTGGACATAAAGTCGGTGGTCCACACCGGCGGCTGGTGCAGGCCCGCCACCATCTGGACGCCGCCGGAGCCCAGCAGGTAGTTGTAATCCTCGCCGCCGGGCCAGCGCAGTTGGAACGGCTTGCTGGACGCGAACGGCAGGTAGCCCTCCCCCAGCTCCTTGCTGACGGTGCCGACCTCGGAAACGGTGTTGCCGGCGTCGTCCAATTCTTCGATGGTTACCGAGTAGGTCAGGTCCAGGTCGGTGCCCGACCGGACCACCATCGGGATGACCTGGGATTCCTCGTTCAGCGTGCCGGCTTCCACCGCGTTCTGGTACTGGACGAAGAACGGGCTCCAGAACTTGAACGGGTGCCCGTCGATGGCGGCACCTTCGCCGCCTTCGGAGAACATGCCCATGCCGAACTGCGAGGAGAAATACTGGCCCAGTTCCTGGGCATTGCGGTCGGTGGGTTCCGGGGCCTGCTTCAGCGGGGCCAGGAAGTCGCCGGCCTCGCCGAGCAGCGCCGATTCGGCGGCCGGGTCCACAGCAAGCACGGTCTCGGTGATCTGCGGGAGCATCGGCAACGCGATAGTGGTGTCGAAATCGCCGTGCATGCTGCCGCCGGCCGGATCCGGGAACTTAATACCGGTCTCGCCCTTGGGTGCCACGGTGCGCAGGCTGGTGCCGCCGGGAACCTTCAGTTCCTCCAGCTTCGCCTGGCCGAGGGATCCTTCGGCGGCAGTCTCGAAGAGAACGGTGTCGCTCAGGCCGTCGGAAGTCACTGCCTTGGCGGTAATCCGGTACTTGGTCGGTTCTTCATTGAACACCGAGTCCGGTGCGGGCCATTCTGCCTTCGGGACGGCGTCCTTGATGCCCTGTGCTTTCAGGTACTGCTCGATGTTGGGGTTGTAACCGACATAATCGGTGGCCTTCAGCTGCGGAAACTCAATGTCCTGGACCACTTTGGACACCAGGGAAATCGGTGCGGCGACGGACACGCCATCGATTCCGCGGACCTTTTCCAGATCGGAGGCCGCAATGCCGCCGTTGCCGGTGAGGAAGTCCGGCTGGCGCAGTTCATCCCCGCCAGTGCCGGCTGGCCGCACCAGGATGTCGTACACACCGCGGGTGTTTTCGTCGACCACCCGGGTCAGTGCTGCCTGTGCCCGGCCCTGCACAAAAATGGAAAGAACCATTGCCGCGATCAGGACAGCAACCGTCACCACAAGCGAGCGGCTGCGCATGAAGCGTGATGCAGCGTTGAACCGGATTTCCAAAAAATCACTCCATACGGCAGCAAAAAGGCCAGCGGGCTAATTGACCCGGCATTAAGGTTCTCATGAGGTGCGGGTAGTCGAGGAATCGACCGGCGTGTACGGCGACCGCCCGCCCGGCACCAGGGACGGCGCCGGGTGCGGGCGGGCTTTCCTGCTCAGGGCAGTGTCAGTCCTTCAGGTCCACTTCGCGGGCCACAACGGCGCCGATCTGCTCGCTGAGCCGATCCAGCAGGTTCTGCGGCAGGGCGCTGTCCACGGTCAGCACGGCCAGCGCCTGCTTGCTGTCGTCATTGCGGGCCACCTGCATGCCGGCGATGTTGATGTCCTGCTCGCCCAGCAGCCGGCCGAGCGTGCCGATGACGCCAGGACGGTCCTCGTACAGGAACACGATGACGTGCTCGCTGATCGGCATTTCCACCTCGTAGCCGTTGATGGCGACGATTTTCTGGATCTGCTTGGGCCCGGTCAGCGTTCCGGACACGGAGATCTGCGAACCGTCAGACAGTGCGCCGCGGATGGTGAGGACGTTGCGGTACTCCTCGGACTCGGTGGTGGTGATCAGGCGGGTGTTGATGCCGCGCTGTTCGGCCAGGACCGGGGCATTGACGTAGGAGACCTGCTCCGAGACGACGTCCCTGAAAACGCCCTTGAGCGCGGCCAGTTCCAACGCCTTGACGTCCAGTTCGGCAATTTCACCGGCGACCTCGACGTCGATCTGGGTCACCGAATCATGCGTCAGCGCGGTGAAGATCCGGCCGAGCTTCTCGATCAGCGGGATGCCGGGGCGCACCTCCGGGGCGATCACGCCGCCGGCCACGTTTACGGCGTCGGGCACCAGCTCGCCCGCCAGTGCCAGGCGCACGGATTTGGCCACGGAGATGCCGGCCTTTTCCTGGGCTTCCTCGGTGGAGGCGCCCAGGTGCGGGGTGACCACCACGTTCTC